>JAHWJF010000214.1 GCA_019348515.1 Chloroflexota bacterium
CGCGCACGACAAGGTAGTCGCCTTGCTCCGCCAGCGGCTCCCGAACCTCGATCTCAACGCGCTGCATGATCGACACATTCATGATCCAGTTGATCGGCGAGGGAATCCGGTCGTACCCGATGCCATAGTCGCGGAGCGCGTCGACCAGCGCTTCGCGGCAGCTCGCGTGACCCGGTGCACCCAGCAGCTCGTAGCGGACTGGATCACAGCATGCGTAAAGCATGTCATGGCGACCGACGGTATCCTCCACGATCTCGAACATCGGCTGCCTGCGGTTCGAATAGAGCGTCATCCCGAGTTGCGGGATGATGTTGCTATTGGTTGCCCGCGTCGCCGACGTCGACACGTATTCGTCGGTGTCACCCGACGTGAAGGCAACGAAATCGGCCACCTGCTTCCCTTGCAGGGTCTGGATTTGCAGGAGCTGCCCGGTCTTCACCTCGACCGCTTGCCCCTGTCCCGGGCGGATGTGTCGCGCCTTGATCGGCGTCTTGTCAATCAACTGGTCGCTCACCTTTCGGTGCCCCTCCTCGCCGGATCTGCCTGGGCCATGCCAGTCTCGCCGCGACATGATTCTTCAAACCAGGGGATTGTCGCAGCGCCCGCGCGTCCCGGCCAGCCTCATGCGAACGTCACCGCTGGTCAACTCACGCGGGCCGCGATGTACTATGCGGCGGGAAGAGTCGACCACGGCGCCCCTTGGTGTCAGGCCGGGATCACGGAAGGGTATGATGGAGCGCTGTCCGAACTGTGGCACGCCCGGCCGGCCGGGCGCGAAATTCTGCACCACATGCGGCTTTCGATTCCCCGGCGACGAAAGCACCATCGAGGTGGTCGACGTGAGCGCTAGCCAGACTCCGCTGAGCGATAATGGTGAGCCCGGTGGAGTCGCTGCCGAACCGACGTTTGGCTGGCCATCACCCCCCTCGTCCCAAGAACCGTCGCCCGGTCCTTCAGACGAATCGTCTGTCAACTCGATGACCGATCCCCCGGCTTCCGCCGATGAGCCGGCCGACATCGAAACAATCGCAAACTCCTGGCCGGATGAAGGACTGGATGCCTGGCCGGCGCGACCGGCTTCCGACGCCGCCGATCCCGTCGCGATCGAACCTCCATCGGACGCCGGCGAACCCGAGCCGGACACGCGATACGAAACTCCGGCGGCCGATCAGGCAGGGAACGCGGAGTCGATCGCGCGAGCCATGCGCCTGCTCGATGAGCTCCGCGACACAATTGCCGGGATCGAGGCGAGCACCGCCTTGGACCTGAGGGGGGTTATCTCCGAACTCGAAGTCGCGGTCACACCTCCGGGCGCCATGGCGGCGGATGACGTCGCCGAGCTCCGCGAGGCCCTGCTAGCGGCGCGGGAGCGGCCGCGTGATATCGACACCATCGTCGACCTCACCAAGCGGATCGATGCCATGGTCGCCCTGGTGATCGCCTACGACCGCACCATCGCCGCTATCGAACGCTCGCTCGACGCTTTACGAGGGTGACGGGGTGATGGGGTGATCGGGAGAACGCCGGCTGGCGTCAGGTCACCTCATGACCCCATCACCGTGAGCGCAGCGAACAATCACCCTATCACCCTAGAACCTTCACTTTGGCGCCGTGGCAATGCTTGTACTTCTTGCCGCTACCACAGGGACAGGGCTCGTTGACCCCCACCTTGCGCGCCTTCCGTGGTGAGGCGCCGTTCCCCCCACCATCGGCGGACCCGTGGCTCTTCTCGGATTCGTCCGTGACCCGTGTCCGCACCGGTTGCTGGGCGACAACGGGCTGCACCCGGAAGATGGTGTGCACCACGTCGTGCTGGATGTTGGCCAGGAGCTGCTGAAAGTACTCGTAGCCCTGGGTCTTGTAGACGACCAGCGGATCTTTCTGCGCGTAGGCCTGGAGTCCCACACCCTCACGCAGCTCATCCATCGCCGTGAGGTGCTCGACCCAGAGCTTGTCGATGATCGTCAGCATCACGTGCCGCTCGACCTTGCGCATCACCTCCGGGGTAAACCGGTTTTCGACCTGGTCATACCCCTTTTCGGCGTCCGCGATCAGCATGTCGACGAGACTGTCCTTGTCGAGCGCGGCGATATCCTCGATTGTCACGTCGGTCATGGGGACGAGACCGGCATAGGCCTCCAGAATCTTGTCGTCGAACCGTTCCAGATCGCGGCTGTCGCCAATATTGGCGTCGACGATCTTTTCGATCTCGCGCTCGACCATCTCCCAGACTCGGTCCTGGATGTCCTCACCCATCACGAGCTGACGACGATCGGCGTAGATCACCTCACGGTGCTTGTTCATGATGTCGTCGTACTGGACGACGTGCTTGCGCAGATCGAAGTTGTGGCCCTCGACCTTGACCTGGGCATTCTCGATTGACTTGGAGATCACCCCATGCTCGATCGGCACGTCCTCTTCCATGCCGAGCCGCTCCATCAGCGTCGAGATGCGCTCCGACCCGAAGCGACGCATGAGGTCGTCTTCGAGCGAAACATAGAACTGCGACGAGCCGGGATCACCCTGTCGTCCGGCGCGGCCGCGGAGCTGGTTGTCAATCCGGCGCGCCTCGTGGCGTTCCGTGCCGACGATGTGCAGGCCGCCCGCCTCCCGGACGCCAGGCCCGAGGACGATATCCGTGCCGCGTCCGGCCATGTTGGTGGCGATGGTGACCGTTTGCGGCTGCCCGGCCTGGGCGATGATCGCCGCCTCCCGCTCATGCTGTTTGGCATTCAGCACCTGATGCGGCACGCCCTCCCGCAGGAGTTGCTCGGACAATCGTTCCGATGCCTCGATCGACGCGGTACCGACCAATACCGGCCGGCCAATCTCGCGCTTCTCCTTGATGTCGTTGATGACCGCCTGGAACTTGCCGCGCTCGTTCTTGAACACCAGATCGCCGCGGTCTTCGCGGATCATCGGTTGGTTGGTCGGAATGACGACCACGTCGAGGAAGTAGATGCGCCGGAATTCCTCCGCCTCGGTCTTGGCGGTGCCTGTCATCCCGGCCAGCTTGTCGTACATGCGGAAGTAGTTCTGGAAGGTGATCGTCGCCAGGGTGACGTTCTGGCGCCGCACCCGCACCCCTTCCTTGGCCTCGATCGCCTGATGCAACCCCTCAGAGTAGCGGCGCCCGATCATCATGCGCCCGGTGAACTCGTCGACGATGATCACCTCGCCGTCGCGAACGATGTAATCCTTGTCGCGCTGGAACGTGGCGTGGGCTTTCAGCGCCTGCTCGAGGTAGTGCGTGAGCTCGATGTAGCGCTCGTCGTAGATGCTCTCCCCCGGCTGCAGCTCGAGCAACTGCTCGACACGGTCGATGCCGGTCTCGCTCAAGGCCACCGATTTGTGCTTGTGGTCGACCTCGTAGTCCTTCCCCTCACGCAGTTGCTTCACGATCTGCGCGAACTGGTAGTAGCGGTCGGTCGCTTGCTCGGCCTGGCCGGAGATGATCAGCGGCGTCCGGGCCTCGTCGATCAGGATATTGTCGACCTCGTCGACGATGGCATATGCCAGGTCGCGCTGCACCATGCGGTCGAGGGTCGGCACCATGTTGTCGCGCAGGTAGTCGAACCCGAACTCGTTGTTCGTGCCGTAGGTGATATCGGCCTCGTACGCTTCACGCCGGGAGATCGGGCGTAGGCGCGCCAGCCGCTCATCCTCAGAGACATGGTCGGCGTCGTAAAGGAACGCCGCATCGTGCTGGATACAGGCGACGGACAAACCCAGCGCGTCGTAGACCTGACCCATCCACTGCGTATCGCGCTTGGCGAGGTAATCATTGACCGTTACGACATGGACACCACGGCCGTTCAGCGCGTTCAGCGCCACCGCGAGGGTCGCCGTCAGCGTCTTTCCTTCACCGGTGCGCATCTCCGCGATCTTGCCGGAGTGCAGTACCGCGCCGCCCAGCAGCTGCACATCGAAATGCCGCTGCCCAAGCGTGCGCCGCCCTGCTTCCCGCGTGGCGGCGAACGATTCCGGCAACAGGTCATCCAGGGTCTCGCCATCTTCCAGGCGGTCGCGAAACCCGTTCGCGCGCTCCCGCAGCTCGAGATCGGAAAGCGCCTCCATCTCAGGCTCGAGCGCATTGACCTGCGCGACGACCTTTTGATACGGCTTGAGCGGCGCCTCATTCGGGTCGCCGAAGAGCTTGGTCAGGATTTTCCGCATGCGTTGGCCTCGATGCTCGCCCGGTTACCCGGGCAGATTCCGAATTCGACTATTCCGCAGAGTATACGAGCGGTCGTGGGATGGGGTTCCGCGGCCGCTTCGGGGGTGGAGCGAATAACCAGGCCCGATTGCTAGGCGCGGGCCCGTTTCACGGAGCGGTTCCCATTCCTGCCTACAGCCGGTTCGGGTTCCAGATCCCTATGAAGGGGAGGCCCATCAAGTGGGAGGTCGGGCACAGGGTCTATGGATCCTAGCGGGATATACGCTCCCATGCGATCGAGTATCTCATCCGGATCTCCGCCGCTCAGGATCAGCCTCAGGTGCTCCTCCGGCACGAAGCCTTCAGCAACCTGCGTGTTGATCATCGCGAGCAGATGGTCCCAGAAACCGGCGACGTCGAGTAATGCGCACGGTTTCGTATGCAGTCCGAGCTGTGCCCACGTCAGTGTCTCAAAGAACTCTTCGAGCGTGCCGTAGCCGCCCGGTAGCGTGAGAAACCCGTCAGACAGGCTCGCCATCAGCGCCTTGCGGCGGTGCATGCTCGTGACCAGATGGATTCTGGTGATTCCTGGGTGCGCGATCTCCCGCGTCAGCAGCGCGCGTGGCATCACGCCGATGACCTCTCCGCCTTCAGCCAGCGCGGCGTCGGCCAGAGCGCCCATCATCCCGACGTGGCCCCCTCCATAGACGAGCTTCCACCCACGCCGCGCGATCGCCCGTCCCGTTTCCTGAGCCGCCGCGACATACGCGGGATCATTTCCATCCCGGGATCCGCAAAATACACACACTGAATCCATTGACATTCTTCTCCAGACTCTTACCCACTCGATGCTACCATCGGCTCATGCCTGAAATGCTAAGCGCATGTCGTGCCACGAGATCAGCTGGGGATTCCCCGGGGACCGGTTCCAGCAGGTCGGCCTTCTTCGAGCGGGTCTTTACCGTCGTAGCGCGCATTCCCCGCGGCCGCGTCACGACCTATGGCGCGATCGCCCGCGCTCTTGGCGCCCCCCGCGCGGCGCGCTCGGTTGGCTGGGCGCTGAGCGTCGCCCCTATCGAAGCCGGGCTTCCCTGTCATCGGGTGGTCGACCGCAACGGATATCTGAGCGGAGGCTGGCACTGGGGCCACCCCGACGTCATGGCTGGATTACTCTCCGACGAGAACGTGCCGTTCCTCGAACCGTACAGAGTCGACCTCACGGCATGTCTCTGGGTTCCCGAACCGAGGTCGGAGGTCGGGAGTCGGATGTGACGCCCGACTCCCGACTCCCGCCTCCCGCCTCGTCCCCTACCGCTCGATCTTGGCCAGGTTGACGGCGAGGGACAACGACGCCGCGGCTTGCCTCACGTTCGCTGCGCCCTGGATGGCGCTGATGACGGCTACGCCGTCCACTCCGGCGCGGATCACGGCGCCGGCGTTAGCCACGTCAATACCGCCGATCCCGACCGAGGGCACTCCGGCGGCAGCCGCCTGCTCCGCCAGGGCAAACAACCCGAGCTTTGGCTGCGCGTCGGCTTTCGACGCCGTTCCGAATACCGGGCCCAGACCGACATAGTCCGCGTCACCACGCTTTGCCGCGACGACGTCGGCCATCGCCAGCGGTGAGAAACCGACGATCATCTTGCGACCGACCAGGCGTCGCGTCGCCTCCAACGGCAGATCGTGCATGCCGACGTGCACCCCGTCCGCATCCGAGGCAACGGCGATATCGACGCGATCGTTCACGAAAAAGAGTGCCCCCGCCGCCCGGCAGCGCTCGGCAAGCGCGACGGCCAGGTCGTACATCTCCCGGCCCGGCATTCGCTTCGCGCGCAGTTGCAGCGATGTCACCCCGCCGCTCAGGGCATCGTCGACGAGCGTCAGGAAGTCCCGGTCGGTTTGCTCCGGATCGGCAACGTAGTAGACCGACAACCGGTCGCGTAGCTCCGTCGCTCTGATCCTCTTCGCCGGCGCCATCACTCCTCAGGCTCGCTGACCCGTGACTGAGGCGAGGTGCACACCATGAAAATGGTTGACCGGCGAATGTCCGTCGCCGATGGCATAGCTCTCCCGGATCGCTCCGGTCAACCAGATCTTCGCCGCCTCGATCGCTTCCAGGGGCGGCACTCCGCGCGCGAGCAAGGCCGCGATCGCGGCCGAGAAGGTGCAGCCGGTTCCGTGGGTGTT
>JAHWJF010000215.1 GCA_019348515.1 Chloroflexota bacterium
CACCCCCCGCCCCCCCACACCCGCCCCCCCTCCGGCCCCCGCGCCCTCCCCGCCCCCCCCCCCCACCCGGCCCGCCGCCCCACCCGGACGAGCCCCCACACCACCGACCGCCCCCGTCTTGCCGTGGGGACTAAAGGATGCCAGCTCGTCGACCCGAGAGCGCCAAGCCAATGGCGAGGACGGCATTCACGACCACTTTCGCGTAGAAGTCGATCTCGCTCAAGCCGAGCAGCGGAATGTAGACGAGATCGGTCAGCGTCCACAAGCCATTCAAGAAGATCATCATCAGGAGAACGTCGCGGGCTCGCTGTGGGGCACGCCACACCAGGTAGGCCCCGAAGACCAGCATCATATGCGCGGCGCCCTCCATAGCGATCTTCTCGATGTGTGGGCCGTCTGGCTCACCGAGCACGATTTGGCGCGCGAAGAAGAGCATCGAAACGCCCCACAACAGGCCCAGAGCCACCTGCAACCCCAGCATGATGCGGAGGAACCGGAGGTTGCCCCGCGGCACAGCACCTGAGTCAGACCGATCCTGCGCGAGCGCACCGCTCATATCATTACTCCTGTCACCTGTTCGTCGCTTTGGCGAGATACCACCTCACGTGCGGACACCACCAGTTATCCCCGAACGCGACGATTTTCGGGCACGCGCTTTAGCCCTCAGGTGATGTGCGAGCCGTGCCGTTACGCGGCTTGCCAAAACCCGAACGCACCCCGCTCCTCGTAATCGACGGCGGAAGCTCCGGAAATGTGGCGCCTTGCTTTCCAATGGCGCTATGTCGATCACGATCTCGCGTTGCTCAGGACCGCCGCCAAAAGTCCGGACCGCCGATGGTGTGCTCGGGTCATGCAGGGATCACCCCGCATGCGGAGACGGCCCGCTGGGTGCAGCGGCGGGTGCCGCAGTCTGCCTGGCGAGATGGTCATTGGGCACCGACGGGCTCGACGAGAGCGCCTGGTCGGTCTCGAGCCGGCGTATGGAATTCCCGGGCACCGCGAGGTGCTCGATCGCCTCTCGGAGGGCCGCCACATCCTGCCGCAATGCCGCCTGCTCCTTCTGGATAGCCGTCAAATGCTTGTCGAGCACCGGTCCGGTCCCCTCAGCCAGCGCCTTCTCTTCCGCTTGTCTGCCGATCAAATAACTGGCGATCGAGGCGGTAATGAAGCCGAACACGCTGACGGCGAAGACCCGCAGCAGGATGGCGATCACCCGCCCTTCAAGAGTCACCGCGTACTTCTCATTGTTGATGGTCGTGACCATCGCGGTCGCCCACCATAGGGCATCACCAAAGGTCTGGATTGTCGCTCCCTCCGCAGCACGATCGAAGAAGAGGACCCCGACTGCTCCGAGCAAAGTGGCCAAGATCGTCAGCGCGGCGACGTAGGCCAGCGTGCGGCCCGCGGTGATGCGCTGCAGCACCCGCATGCCGCGATTAGCGCCCCCGAGCAAACGGACCAGGCTGAGCGATCGCACGGCTCGGACTGCCTGCAAGGCCCGCAAGGGCCGCAGGAACGGCAGCGCCAATGACGCGGCGGAGAGCCAGTTGGCACGCAGGAAGGGGATCTTTTCCGGGGCGACCACGAGCCGCAGCAGGAAGTCCACCACGAACGCGGCCCAGATCGTCGTCAGGGCCCAATCGAGCCACACCCGATGCTCAGGCGAAAGGGTAATGCCGGAAAAGTCGATCACGAGGAGGGCGAGGAAGGCGAGTCCCAAGGCGACCATCACGGGTTCGAGCAGGTTCTGCAGGTGGCCGAGCAGCTCCCAGCGCTCGACTTGCTCGTCACGGTCCCCCGCCTCTCGCGTCGCGACCGGCTCAACGTGCTCGCGGTTTGACATCAGCTCCTTCCTTCCAGGCACACGGCTGTCCCTCGCGGGACAGTTACTGTGAGGAATGCAGGGAGTGCGCCAAGCGGGCGTTGTGCTGGAAATACAGATCCTCGTCCGGGCGCCACCAATCACTCGTGCGAATGCTGGAAGGGGTGGCTCCCACCGGTTTGGACCGGGCGTTCACGAGTGTACGGCCTCATTGTCGGCCCAGGCCGCATGGGCCGCGGTCACGAACTCCGCACTCCCCCATGGGCTGGGACGGATCTCCAAGGCTGCCCGACTCAGGATGTCCCGTGGAGCGCCCGAGGCACGAATTGTGCGGCATGCATTACGACGAGAGGGACGTTCTTTGCCCGGGTGCAAGGGGACAATGATGGCCCACCACCGCGACGAGCGCTCCTTAGGGAACCTCGTCTCGGACCTCTCGCGGGAGATGACCACCTTGGTCCGTCAGGAGGTGCAGCTGGCCAAGGCCGAGTTGACCCAGAGCGCCACCGAAGCGGGCCGCAGGGTCGCCTCCCTGGTCGTCGGCGGAGCCGTCACCTATGCCGGAGTGCTCTTCCTGCTGTTGGCGGTGGTCCTCGGTCTCTGAGATGCCGGGCTCGAACCCTGGCTGGCCGCTCTCATCGGTGGTCTGATGGTGGTAGCGACTGGGGCCATCCTGGTCCTGCGCGCTCGCGAGTCTCTCAAGCCGGCCCATCTCGCACCATGGCGAACTGTCGAAACACTGAAGGAGGACCAGGAGTGGGCGAAAGACCAGATAGAGCAGATGCAGATTACGTAAGTACTTCACACGTGAGGACCGATGCAAATCCCGTGGTGGTCGCTGTCGACCTCGAACAGCGCCCTGAGGAGATGACCTCGACGATCGGCACGACCCAGGACCGACTGGACCCGGAACGGCTCTCGCAACAAGCGGTCAGTACCGCCACCGAAGTCTCGGAGCAGGCGGTCACGGCCGCGACCGAGATCACCGAGCAGGCCAAAGACGCGGCCAAGGAGGTGGTCAGGTACGTCATCGACGAGGCCAGGGCCGCGATCAACGAGCTGACCGGCCAGGCCAAGACCTCGGTGCGTGAGGCGACCATTGGGACGGTAGAGCAGACGGCGACACAGACGCGCGACATGACGCAGAGCGTGACGCGTGATCTCTGGAGCAAGATCCAGGAGAACCCGGTGCCGGCTGCACTGGCGGTGGCCGGACTTGGCTGGCTGTGGTTGAACCGTTCACGGGGATCCCGAGGATCTCAGCGCTCCAGTTCCAGCTACGCCCGCTATGGGCGTGATCAGGTGGGCATGTCTCCAGAGTGGCACGCTGGACCGTTCGGCGCCGGGGCGCCCGATTACGGCTCATACGGTAATCAGCCTGGGTATGGGTCTTACGGAACCCAGAGCGGGTACGGTTCGTACGAGCCCCAGACGGGATACGGTAGTGGGTACGGGTCGTACGGAACCGCCAGTGGCCGCTATGACCAATCCAGCGGCCAAGGTCAGCAGACGGGTCGCCAGATGCCGTACCAGGTGCAAGAGCAAGCCCGTCAGATGCCGCAGATGACGCAAGCGCAAGCCAGCCCGGTAACCGTCCAGCCTCTTGGCCTGGTGGCGATCCAGCCTGGCCTGACCGTCCCTGTAGTGCGAGTCACCCTGGCTCCGGGCACCGGTCTCCCCCCGCACACCAGCCCGGCTCTGGCCGTGGCTCAAGTCGAGTCCGGCCAGGTGAACTACCTGATCATCACGGGAACCGCCAACCGAGCCCGGCTCACGTTCCTGGTGCCGTCTCGGACACCGGAGGTGGCGATGGGTAGCGCGGTGGCGGGCGGGACACCGACGGCCGGGACGGTCCAAGCCTTTGCCATGGTTGACGAAGAGCTGGTCATCGTCGGGGACGAGACCCGGCTGGGTCCCGGCGAAGGGGTGGCCTTCGGCCCGGATGTCGTCCACACCTTCCGCAATCCCGGCACCGAGCCGGCCGTGCTGCTGCTGGTCGGGGAGTTCCCGCCTGACCAGCCGGCCCTCCGGTTCGTCGAGGGCGAAGCGGGGGCCACGGCCGCAGGAACACCTGTGTCCTAGGACGCCATGAGGACGACCGTCCCGACCCGACGATCACCGATGCGACGCCCCGACCACCACGGTCCGGGCGTCGCTGTTGGCGCGAGGCGTCCGACAGTCTCTCCGACGTGCACTCGATGCCGGCCGAAGGGGAATCATCCCCCTCGGCCGGCTCGACGTCGCGCGTGAGGAAAGACCCCGTGATACGCCACCGCACGCGAGTCGTTCATGAGCTCTCCCACGTGCATCTCGTGCGGTCGTACCGGTTTCCACGATTCCTGCTGACCGTCTCCTTTATCGTGACGGTGCTCGGGCTGCGACTCATCACGCACGGCATTCGCGACGGCTGGCTCCCGGTCTTGCGCAATGTGCGGCTTGGTGATCTGCATATCCACCACTACGTCTGGGGTGTCCTGCTTCTGCTCGGGGTCGGCTATCTGTCCGTGTCCTACGCGCGTCCCCGGTGGCGGCACCTGTTGGCCAGTTGGCTATGGTGTTGGAGCCGCGCTCGTTCTGGACGAACTGGCCCTGTGGTTGCACCTCGATGATGTCTACTGGGAACCGGAGGGAGAGATTAGTCTGGTGGTCGTCGTGCTCGTCGCGGCCTTCCTCATCGGCGTCCATGACCTGTTCCCGTTCGTGCGCGCGCTCGCTCAGCTGGGCGGGAGGGACACGCAGCAGGCCCGACCTGAGCCGGACCCGCAGGGGGACTAGTCGATCTCGATCCGCACCGTCTGCACCCCGTCCTGGACCTCCACCTCGACGACCCGCGGCTCACGCTCCTCGGTCAGGATACTGATGTCACCACTGCGCTCGAGCCGGGCCTCCGCCACCTGTGCAGGATCCGCCATCTTGGCATTGGTGCGCAGGGCACTCTCCAGGTCGTTGGCACTGAGGTGACTCTTGCCCATCTGCTCCCAGAGGACCTGCCCGTCTTTGACCAGTGTGCGCGGGCTCCCCTTGATCAGGGTGCCGAACCGGCTCCAGCGGTACGACACCGCAGCAAAGGTCCAATGGAGCCCAACGAGGACGAACCCTGCCCCAAGAGTCGGGAAGAACGGAGCCGAGCCGTTGATGCCACGGCTGACGACCGAGCCCAAGATGATGCCGAGGATGACATCGAAGGCGGTGTTCTTGCCGAGAAAGCGCTTCTCGCCGACCCGCACCATCATCAAAGCCGCGACATAGACGACCATGGCGCGCAGGGCCATCTGGCCCAATGTAAGCGACTCGGCCTCGAGCCCAAGCCAGGAACCCATCAGCTCTGGAAGGATGTGCATACTCTCTCTCCCACCTGCCATTGCTGGACCTGCCCGCTGCCCGCGCGGCCCAACCTGAGGTCACCCCGATAATGAAGCCGGTTTCGTCAGGCCACCCCGCTTCGCAGGGACGCCGCCGAAGCCCGCCGCTTCGCGACCCTGGCGCCGGCACGAGTGCCCCACCTGCTCGGAGGATACGGCTCATGCCGATTGTGATGCCCTCTCACGGTCACCGGCCGTGGACGCTCTGGCGCATTGCCGTCGCCCTCCTCTGCCTGGTCATCGCGCTGGCCCCACATGAGGGAAACCAGGCCAGAGCGCAGGACGATCGCGCGACCGTCCGCCTCGATGGCCGGGCGATCTTTCGGGTCGGTCCCACCGAGGACCTGAATGCGGCTGATCGCGCCCGGCAGATCGAGCGCCGGCTGGCAACGTTGCTTGAAACCCCTGGCGCCATCGCGCCGGCCCAAGTCGAGCGGGTAGGAGACGAGGGGACGGAGCGCGCGGTGACCGTTGCCGGGGTGCCGGTGGTGACCGTGACCCAGACTGATGCGGAAGATAACCTCACGAGCGTCGATGCGGTGGCCGCGCAGTGGGCGGCGGCGCTCGACCGCGCGTTACAGCAAGCCGCCGCGGCCCGGCTCGCCCCGGGGGGCCGGTTCGTGGTGGAGGTCCGCGCCGCGATCGAGGCGGCGTTCGCTCGCCTCTATGAGTCAATGCTGCGGGTCATCCGACGAACACTGGCGGCGCTGCTGGTGCTCGCCCTCTTCTGGGCGCTCGCCACGGGAGTGCGCCGCCTGATGCGTCTCATCTTCCGCTACGTGGTCAATGATCTGACAGTCGAGAACCTGATCAAACAGGTCGCCTATTACGCGGTCTGGATCCTGGGGCTCGTGGTTGCTGTCGATGCCCTCGGCCTTGACCCGGCCACGGTGGCCACTGGTCTGGGACTGACCGGACTCGCCCTCGGGTTCGCCCTGCAGGACATCATCTCCAACTTTGTCAGCGGCCTGCTCATCCTCACCTTGCGCCCCTTCCAGCTCGGAGATCAGATCATCGTTGGCGAGACGGAGGGGAGCGTCGAGCGGATCCAGTTGCGCGCGACACAGATCCGGACCTATGATGGTCGGCTCGTCCTAGTCCCCAATGCCGACGTCTTCACCTCGCGGGTCACCAACAACG
>JAHWJF010000216.1 GCA_019348515.1 Chloroflexota bacterium
GCTTTGTGCAGCTTGGCCAGGAACTCGTCGATCATGAAGGACTCGCGCGTGATCGCCGCAACGTCCGGGTCGTCAGGGAGGAGATCGCGATACTCGTCGCGCAAGGTCAGAATGCAGCTCGGTTCGGTGCCGATGATGGGAATTCCCTGGTGGGCGTACGCCGCCAGAAGGTCCACGTTGCGCCGCGCAAGCTTGCGCGCTTCCTCGACGAACCCCTTGGAGAGCATGGGGCGTCCACAGCAGGCCCGGCGCTCTTCGACGACGACCTCGAATCCAGCCGCCTCCAGCAGCTTCACCGCCGCCATGCCGATGCGCGGGTAGTTGTATTCCGCGAACGTGTCATGGAAATAGACGGCCTTGCCCCGCGTCTGACGCTCTTGTCCCTTGTGCCGTCGCTGATGCGCGCGCCAGCGATCGGTGAACGTGCGCGACGCGAAGGGGGAAAGGCTCCGCTCCGGAGCCACGTCCAGGACCTTTTTCACCGGCGCATCGAGGCCGAGGCGCATCCCGAGGTTGACGAACGGAGCGAACGGGGACGCCAGGCGGGAGAGACCATGGATGTGACCGAAGACGCGAGACCGCGCCGTTGTGCCGTGCTCGGCCTGGTAGTGGGCGAGGAACTCGGTCTTCATCCTCGCCATGTCGACGCTGGAGGGGCATTCCGTCTTGCACGCCTTGCAGGAAAGGCAGAGATCGAGCACGTCGTAGACGTCTTTCGACGCCAGGTCCGGGCGGTCGAGCGTCCCTCTCGCAAGAGCATCGCGGAGGGCGTTTGCGCGTCCACGTGTGGAATCCTTTTCGTCACGAGTGGCCATGAACGAGGGGCACATGGTGCCGGCTTTCAGCTTGCGGCAAACGCCCGCCCCATTGCACATCTCGACGGCGCGGGCAAATCCTCCTTCGGCACTGAAGTCGAGGTAGGTCTTCGGCTCGCGTGCCCGGTAGGATGGTCCGAAGCGCAAGTTCTCGGTCATCGGCGGGGCGTCGACCTTCTTGCCGGGGTTCATCAGCCCTAATGGATCCCAGATGCGCTTGAACTCGCGCATCGCCGCATAGAGCTCCCGGCCAAAAATCAGCTCGTTGAGCTCGGACCGTTGCAGGCCGTCGCCATGCTCCCCCGACATCACGCCGCCGAAGCGACGTGCAAGGCCGGCGGCGGCATACGCCATGTCTGACATCGACTCCACCCCTTCCACCGTCTTGAGGTTGATCAGGGGGCGGATGTGGAGACAGCCAGCCGACGCGTGCGCGTAGTACGCGGCCGTGGTGCCGTGCGCGGCAACGAGATCCTCGATGGCGCCCACATACTCGGCGAGATGCTCGACGGGGACGGAGACGTCTTCGATGACCGGGATCGGTTTGTGGTCGCCGCGCACGCTCATCAGAAGCCCGAGACCAGCTTTGCGCACCGACCAGACATCTTCCTGCCGGGCAGGGTCGAGGACCACGACGGGGTCTGCCGTAGTGCGGACGCCTCGGGCGACAAGATGCGCCTTGAGGCGCTCGGCCTTCTGCTCCAATTCGGCGTCGCTCTCGCCGTAGAACTCCACCACCAGCACGGCGGCGGGATCCCCTTCGATCATCGAGATTTGACTTGCGAACCCGGGTTGTGACCGCGTCAGATTGATCAGCATGCGGCCCATCAGCTCGACCGCGGAGGGATCGGTCTCCAGGATCACGGGGGTCGCGGCCATGGAGGCGACCAGCTCGTCGAACTGAAGCAGGACGAGAGCGGTCTTTGTCGGTCTTGGTACCAGTCGGAACGTGACTTCGAGCAGTGTGGCCAGGGTGCCTTCGGACGAGACCAGTAACCGGGCTGGATTGAACTCGACGTCGGGTTTGAGCAATTGATCGAGCGAGTAGCCGGTGGCGCGCCGCCAATGCGGCGGGAAATCACGGGCGATCAATCCGCCGTAGCGCTCCCGAAACGCCAGGAGTTGGCTGAAAAGGCGGCCTTTGGCGTCGTCTAGACTGGCGCGGCCGGCCATTGCCGCGGGCGCGATCGGACCGAGATCGACAACGGAGCCGGCGACCATCGCGGCTTTCACGGCGCGCACGTTGTCCCCGGTCATGCCGTAAAGGATCGAGTGTGACCCGGCCGAGTTGTTGCCGATCACCCCACCCGCGGTGGCGCGATTGGCGGAGGCTGGATCAGGGCCGAACATCATGCCAGTCGGTTTGAGCTGACGATTGAGGGCGTCAACATTGATGCCTGGCTCAACCGTTACGGTGCGTCCTTCGACATCGACGCTGAGGACCCTCGACACCGCCTTCGAGAAGTCGATGCCGAGCGCCGCGCCGACAGTCTGTCCAGAGAGTGACGAGCCGCCGCCGCGTGGCAGCAGCGGCACGCGATGCTGGGTGGCAATCTCGATGGTGGCCAGAACGTCCTCGCTGGACGCGGGAATGACGACTCCGACCGGGTCGATCTGATAGTTCGACGCGTCGGTGCTGTAGAGCATCCGGGAGACCGCGTCGAAACGCACTTCGCCCGCGATCCTGCGCTCCAATTCGTCCTGGAGCGCCCTTGCGGCGAACGGCAGGGCACCATCCGCGTGGGATGCACTGCCGTTTGGATGAGCGTGCCTTGCGCTGGGTTGACCGGATACGGTGGCGGTCATCTTGGTAGATTCCTCTCCAGGGCCCGGGGGCGCATCGCGACGCCGCCGAACTGGTGCAAACATGCGGTGACTTGGCGCCCGAGTGTAGCACCGCGGAATCTCGTTCTATTGCCGGGTCTCGATCCCGCCGGTACCATGCGCGCACGTGTGATTTCCGCCATGAGCCGTCTTGACGCCGGTGGCCGCAACGGCGCAAGCGTCCGTCGGAGGAGTGCTTCGATGTCAGAACGAACCCGGTATCTCCTGCCGGAGGACGCTATTCCGACGTCCTGGTACAACCTGGCCGCCGACTTGCCGAGTCCACCGCCGCCCGTGCTCCATCCGGGTACGCACCAACCGATCGGGCCAGACGACCTGGCGCCCCTCTTTCCGATGGCCGTCATCGTCCAGGAAGTATCGACGGAGCGCTTCATCCCGATCCCGGAGGAGGTGCTTGCGGTCTACCGGTTGTGGCGGCCGACTCCACTGTATCGAGCCCACCGGCTCGAGAGTGAGTTGGGGCTGCCCGCGAACGTGCGCATCTTCTACAAGTACGAAGGTGGCAGCCCGGCTGGTTCACACAAGCCGAACACCGCTGTCCCACAGGCGTACTACGCCAAGCAAGAGGGTGTGAGGCGGATCGCTACGGAAACCGGCGCCGGCCAATGGGGCAGCGCGCTCGCGCTCGCGGGATCGCTATTCGATCTGGAGATCAAGGTCTACATGGTCAAGATCTCCTACGCGCAAAAACCGTATCGACGGGCGCTTATGGAGACGTGGGGGGCGCAGTGCGTCGCCTCACCTAGCTCGGATACCAACGCGGGGAGGACGATCCTGGCCCTGGACCCGGACTCCAATGGCTCGCTGGGTATCGCCATCTCGGAAGCGGTCGAAGATGCGGCGACCCGCGACGACACCAAATATGCCCTCGGCTCGGTGCTGAACCATGTGCTCTTGCACCAAACCGTGATCGGGCAGGAGGCGATGCAACAGCTCGAGATGGCCGACGCGTACCCTGACGTTGTCATCGGGTGCGTCGGCGGCGGCTCGAACTTCGCCGGCATCAGCTTTCCGTTCGTGCGTGAGAAGCTAGCAGGGAAACCAATCCGCATCGTCGCCGCGGAGCCGGCGGCGTGTCCGACACTGACGAGAGGCACTTACGCATACGATTTCGGCGACACCGGTCAGCTCACGCCCTTGGTGAAGATGCACACCTTGGGGCACACGTTTGTCCCAGCGGGGATTCATGCTGGTGGCCTGCGGTACCACGGCGCGGCGCCGTTGGTGAGCATGCTCCTCGATGATGGACTGATCGAGGCCACCGCGATCAAGCAGCGCGCCGCGTTCGAGGCGGCTGTCCTCTTCGGACGCACAGAAGGGATCGTTCCCGCGCCGGAGCCGTCCCACGCCATTCGCGTCGCCATCGATGAGGCAATGCAAGCCAAGGAAGCCGGTGAGGCAAGGACCATCCTGTTCAACCTGTGTGGGCATGGCTTCTTTGACCTGTCGGCGTACGACAGTTATCTGTCTGGATCGATGCAGGACTACGAGCATCCACAATCGGAGATCGAAGCGGCGCTGGCCGGGTTGCCGAGTGTCGCCGAATGATCTCGGAGGACTCGCTCTGGGCAGGAGAGTAGGATGCCTCTATCCCGCGGCCACCGCTCGCGGCCCCAGCGAGGGTATAGTCGCTAGCGCATCGCGGTCGTGTCGGCACATGCGGCCAAGGGGACGCCGTGGAATCAGCTCTCATTGTGGCGATCGCGCTTCTCATGCTCCTCGGTGGGACCATCGTGCTGTTATCTAGACAACGGATCCTTCCCTGGAGTCTGCCAGCGCTGAGAGCCTTTGGTGGAGGACCGGGAGTGGATGAGAGTGAACCGGATCCTGAGCTCTCACGGCCCCTTGGATCGGAAGGGGTTGTTGAGCCCGGTCCGGAGAGCTCGACTGCCGTCGCGCGACGAAACGTCGCGGAAGGGAGGCAGATGCGGACTCTGGAGGAACGCACTGAGCTCCCAGAACCTGTCCGGATCGATCTCGTTCCCAGTGCTGCTGAGACGCTGGCGGCTCGGCTTGACCGGTTCGAGGAACGTCTCGACGAGATCGCTCGCGGAGTTGAGCGTCAGGCGACCGAGCTTGGCCAGGAGCTGCGTCGATCTCGAACCGAGCTCGCGCACCGGGCTGAGACCGATGATGCGCGCTGGGCCACGGCGTTGGAACGGCTGCGGACGGATGTGCTGTTGGCGGTTTCGAGAGCGGCGGCCGAAGGAAATTCCCGAACCGGCACAAAGCGACCCGAGGTCACCGCCGAGCTGTATGCCAGACTGGCGCGTCTGGAAGCCGCTTTGGCCGCGGTGACGAATCCGATCTTGCTACCCGGTGAGCCGTACGCTCCGCCGGAGGAGTTCCTTCCGGAAGCGCTGGTATGGGAGAACTGGAACGAGGTTGGAGAGCGCACGTTTTCCCTCGCCGAGGCGCACAGCGCACAGCGCCTGCACCTATCAGAGGAGACTCGTGGTGAGGTCGATCTGTTCGTCACCACGCTGCGCACGCTGTTGACGCGATCGGTCTATCCGAATCTCCAGCCGGAACCGGACACGACCCAGCAGGCCGCGCTGCGAGCCGCGCTCGAAGAGATCGCGGCAGAGCTGCTGAAGGCGCGCCAGAAGCTCGAGTGGGAGTATCGGGAAGGCCGCTCGATTTAGCGGCATTGGGTCGCTCCGGGCTCGCGGGTTGACTCTCGTGAGATCCTGAGAACCTCAGGACTTTTTGCGACGGTCGCGGTCATTTTGCTCAGTCCGCTCGTTCGTCGGCGGTATGCCGACCGCATCGCCTTCGCCGCTTCGATCGCGTTTCGTGCGTTCGCCGTCGCCACTGTCTCCGGTAGTGTCATCGGACGCGCCGGTGCCACTGTCGCCCTTGTCTCGTCTGGCAGATTCTTGGTCTTCATCCTGCCGCTCACCATTATGTTGGCCGCGTCCGCCAGAAGCGCTTTGCCCACCTTCACCACTTTTGTCTCGCTGGCCCCTAGTGTCCTCGCGCTCCTGTTTGCCCCCGCCGCCCGCGTCGTTGCTGGCGTCGCGATCTCGACGATGATTTCCACTCCTCGTATCGTCGCTGTTGTCACGATTCCGGCCGTCTTCTCCGGTGTCCGCGGCTTCCGACGTCGACCCGTCCTTGTTGCGTTCCCGGGTTCTCTCGCGTTCGCGGGACCGATCTCGCCCAGTCTTCTTTTCTTCCACCGATTCGTCTGAGACCTCGGACGATGCCGCCTTGTCGCGATTGCGCTTTTTCCCGGATCGATCCGACTTGTCCGTTGCCGATTCGCCGTCCTTCTCGGCGCGGCGCTGATCACCCTTTCGCTCGTCTCGTCGTTCAGATCGTTCGCGGTCACCGCTCTCGTCTGGTGGATTCTTGGGCACGTCTTGCCTGACGGGCGGTGGCGGCGGGGCGGGGTCCGCGGACTCAGGCTGTCCTGCAGTCGTTCCTGGCGGAAGCCGTAGCTGTGCAGCCGGCCTGCGGCTGACATACCCCTCCAACCCGGCTTCTTCCGGGAGCCAGCGCAAGGGGTCGATATGCTCACCCGTATCGAGATCGGTGACCGAGAAGTGCAGGTGCGGGCCGGTCGAGAACCCACCCGAGCCGACCTCTCCGATGGGATCACCGGCCTGGACGTAGTCTCCCTCTTCAACGTAGCTGGCGATCCAGTGCAGATAGTCC
>JAHWJF010000217.1:0-3044 GCA_019348515.1 Chloroflexota bacterium
CGTGTTCACTGGCGGGCCGACGCTCTACCGTCAGCGCCGGGACAAGCATCCCTCCGTTTACTGCTTCCCCTCCGGCGTCGAAGCGGCGCACTTCGCCTCACCGACGAACGCCTCGCCCCCTGACGATCTTGCCTGCCGGGAGCGACCGATTCTGGGGTTCTACGGAGTCATCGACGAGCGGCTCGATCTGCCTCTCCTGGCGGAGATCGCTGACCTGCGTCCCGAATGGACCATCGCACTGATCGGTCCGGTGGCGAAGATCGACGAGAGCGCCATCCCCGAGCCCCCCAACATCGTGCGCTTCGGGCAGCAAGCCTACGACGATCTCCCGGCGTTTCTGTCCTGCTTCGACGTGGCGCTGATGCCCTTTGCCCGCAACGACGCGACACGCGCGATTTCTCCGACCAAGACGCTCGAGTACCTCGCGGGCGGGAAACCGGTCGTTTCGACCCCGATCGCCGACGTCATCGATCTCTATGGCAACGTCGTCCACATCGCCGTGACCGCGAACGATGTCGTTGCCGCCGCCGAGACCGTGTTGAACCGCACCGGCGATGAAGAGCGGCGATGGCGAGCGCAGGCTGCCCAGCTCGTGGCGGCACATGACTGGGATGCCATCGCGGCCGACATGCTGCACGTCATGTCACGGGCGCAGGGGACGTCGCGGCTCGTCGTGCCCGCGGCTGCGCCCGCGGCGCTATCGGCCTGACCCCGTCATGTTTGACTTCTTGATTGTTGGCGCCGGGTTTGCCGGCAGCGTGCTCGCCGAGCGTCTCGCCCGCGAAGACGACGCACGCGTCTTGCTCATCGACCGGCGGTCGCACATTGCCGGCAACGCCTACGACTATTTTGATGACGCTGGGATCCTCGTCCATCGCTACGGACCGCACATCTTCCATACCAATGCGCCGGAGATCTTCACGTATCTCTCGCAGTTCACGGAATGGCGCCCCTACCAGCATCGCGTCCTGGCCAGCGTGGAGGGGCGGCTCGTTCCCATCCCGATCAACCTCGATACGATCAATACGCTGTTCGGATTGAATCTGACCTCAGATGAGCTGACTCGCTATTTCGAAAGCGTGGCTGAGCCACGGGAGCGGGTCCTGACTGCCGAGGACGCCGTGGTCACCAAGGTTGGCCGCCATCTCTACAATACCTTTTTCCGCGGCTATACCCGAAAGCAGTGGGGAGTCGATCCCTCAGAGCTTGATGCTCAGGTGACCGCTCGCATCCCGACCCGCACCAATCGTGATGACCGGTATTTCACCGACCGTTTCCAGGTGATGCCCAAGCATGGGTACACGAGAATGTTCGAGCGCATGCTCGATCATCCGAACATCAAAGTGATGCTGAACACGGACTACCGGGAGATCCAGAACTTCGTTCCCTATCGCGAGCTCATCTGGACGGGACCGGTCGACGAGTACTTCAACTACCAGTTCGGTCCCCTGCCGTACCGGTCACTCGAATTCCGGTTCGAGACGCATGCCACCGAGGTCTTTCAGCCGGTCGGCACCGTCAACTATCCAAACGACTATGACTACACCCGCGTCACGGAGTTCAAGCATCTCACCGGGCAGAAGCACGCGGCGACGACCATTGTCTACGAATATCCTCGCGCCGAGGGGGACCCGTACTACCCGATTCCACGGCGCGACAATGCCGAGCGCTACAAGGCGTATGAGGCGCTCGCGGAACAGACGCCAAACGTCCATTTCGCGGGCCGGCTAGCGACGTATCGCTACTACAACATGGATCAGGTCGTGGCGCAGGCGCTGACGCTCTGGCAGCGGATGCGTTCTTCCCGCCTCCTCACCCTGCCTAACGGCGCGCATGCTTGAACTCTGGGGCGGAATTGAGTGCACCGTCAACCGCGTCGGCGACTGCTACGCGGACCAGATCGTCCGGACCGGTCACCAGGATCGGATGGACGATCTCGATCGCTTCGCCGATCTCGGCATCACAGCGCTGCGCTATCCCGTGCTGTGGGAGCGGGTTGTTCCCATGGATCCGGCTCAGCCCGATTGGAGCTGGACCGACGAGCGGTTGGCGCGCATCCGCGAGCTCGGCATGCGGCCAATCGTCGGCTTGTGCCATCATGGGAGCGGCCCCCGCTGGACTGGTTTGCTCGACCCGGAGTTCCCGCATCACCTCGCGCGATACGCGCGAGCCGTTATCGAACGCTATCCCTGGGTCGATGCTTTCACCCCGATCAACGAGCCACTGACGACCGCCCGCTTCGCGGCCCTCTACGGGCACTGGCACCCGCACGCCGCCGATGAGCGGCAGATGGTCCGTGCCCTGGTTCATGAGTGTCTGGCTGTTAAGCTCGCGATGCGGGAGATTCGTCAGGTCAATCCCGCCGCCCAGCTCGTGCAGACTGAGGATCTCAGCCGCGTCTGGAGCACGCCGCGGCTCCGCTATCAGGCTGACTATGAGAACCAACGCCGCTGGTTGTCGCTCGATCTGCTCTGCGGACGAGTGGGCAGCGATCATCCGCTCTGGCAGCATCTCTGGTGGCTGGGACTGACCTGGGACGAGTTCGCGCCGTTCCTCGAGCAGCCGTGTCCGCCCGATATCATCGGCGGCAACTACTACGTGACCAGCGAGCGATTCCTGGACCATCGCCGGAATCGCTATCCGAGAACGACGCATGGCAGCAATGGACGCGATACCTACGCCGATGTCGAGGCCGTGCGCGTGTTGGCGGATTGGTTGCCGGGTCCATACAGTCTGATGGAAGAGGTTTGGCAGCGGTACCGCATCCCGGTGGCCATCACCGAGGCCCACCTGGGATCGATCCCGGACGAGCAGGTGCGATGGCTCGCCCAGGTTTGGCGAGAAGCCAATCAGCTTCACGACGGCGGTGTGGATATCCGCGCGGTGACCATCTGGTCGCTCCTCGGGGCGTGGGACTGGCACTGCCTGGTGACCCGGGAGGAAGGGCACTACGAACCCGGCGTGTTCGATGTGCGCGGCCCGGCGCCGCAGCCAACGGCGCTGGCGGCATTGGCACGCAGCCTGGCGGCGGGCAAAGTGCCCAG
>JAHWJF010000217.1:3144-6305 GCA_019348515.1 Chloroflexota bacterium
TCCATCAGGTCAGCCGCTTTCAATACGACCCGGCCGGACCCATCGGTGAGCAGGAGGTCGTCATCGCCGATCTTCCGACCGGCGGCCACCGTACGCGCACCGTTGCCTTCGGTCCCGACGGGATGCTTTACCTGGCCGTCGGATCGTCATGCAACATCTGCTTCGAAGAAGAGCCCATCCGGTCGACCGTTTCCCGCGCCAATCCCGATGGGAGCGATCTAGAGATCATCGCTACTGGGTTGCGCAACCCGGTCGGGCTCGACTTCCAGCCGGGAACTGACCTGCTCTGGGCCACGGTGAATGAACGAGACAACCAGGGTAACGAGATTCCACCCGATCTCGTTACGATCGTCGAGGAAGGCGCAGATTACGGCTGGCCGGAATGCATGCCGCCGGACGCCACCCCGCAGGAGGCCGGCGCCGATTGCTCTGACGTCACCCCGCCAACGATCGGCATCCAGGCCCACTCGGCGCCACTCGGCCTCGCGTTCCTCGAAGGCGAGGGGATTCCTGACGAGCTGAATGGCGATCTCATCGTCGTTCAGCACGGCTCCTGGAACCGGGAGCCGCCGGCGGCGCCGAAGCTTCTGCTCATCGACTTCGAGGATGGCATGCCGGTCGCGGCGCGCGACTTCGCCACCGGGTGGCAGGACGCCAGCGGCGAGCGCTGGGGACGGCCGGCCGGTGTGGTAGTCGCCCCGGACGGCAGCCTCATCGTCTCGGACGACGAGAATGGTTTGCTCTATCGCATCAGCGCCGAGGGATAGCCCATTCGAGCGGATCCGCTCCAGAAACCCTGCCCTGGTTCACCGACCGGACAGTTCGCGACGGGAGCGCAGGGGTGGCCGCGGATTTCGATCGTCGCTCCCAAGAGCGGCTTATCCAATGAGTGCGCCGAGCGCCTTGACGGCCGCAGGTTCCGCTGTAGGCTAACCCTCGTCCGGACAATCAAAGACCGGCGCGGCGCGCGCCGGTTGTTTGCCGTGCCGGCTTGGCGAAATCTGCCCGAATCGGGAGGGATGGCATGGACCCAGTCTCGACGTACGATCTGCCGCGCGCGAAACTGCACGGCGAGGGCGATGACACGGTTCGCTGGCAAGGGGCGTTCGTCTCCTACGGGGGCCACGGCGCGGACCAATCGACAACCATCGTCTTCGAGATCGAACCGGGGGACCGTCTCGGCTGGCACACCGATCAGACAGAAGAGACTCAGTACATCGTCTCCGGAACCGGGGAGCTGCGTCGGGACGACGGGGTCTTTCCGGTCGGGCCGGGGAGCGTCTTCGTGCTACCCACCAATGTCGGTCACGATCTGGTCAATACGGGAACGGAGACCTTGAGGGCAGTCGGCTTCTTCTCCGCCGCGATGTTCACTCAGATCTTCGACAACCTGATGCAACCGGTCAACAGCCACGTCCTGGGGACTCCCAACCGCGACGGGTAGCGGAGCCGTCAACGATCTGTCCAGCCTCAGCGAATGACGGCCGCGGGCGGGCGCACCGCGCTCTCCACTCTCGCAGGAGGGCGCGGAGATCACTGTGCCCATCTGGCAACACCTGGCACCAATCATGCAGTCTCCCTCAGAGTCCCGCATACAAGCTCAATACAGGGAGGATGAGATGACCACGAAGCTGGTCAAAGGGACTCCGGTCGTCAGCCTTGCCGACGGAGCGACGCTCGGGACGATTGATCGCGTCTACTTCGACCCCCAGCGCCTTGCCGTCGTCGGATTCACATTTCATCAGCGGGGTGGGCTCTTCGGTGGGGGGAGCTCCGGACTGGTTGACATCAGCGATGTCCACTCGTTCGGCCCTGACGCGGTGACCGTGGATGACGTTTCGGTCGTGCGCAGTGAGCTCGCCGTTGACGCGACCGACTGCAACCTGCTCGACCTGGAATCGTTGTTGAACCGCACGGTGATGACGGTCAACGGGACGTTGGTGGGACGCGTTGCCGCGATCCAATTTGGTGATGCCACGCACGCACTGACCGCGCTCGACGTGATCGGCGAGGGCTCGGACGACCATGGCAGCATCCCGGCGAGCGAGATCCAGACGATTGGCCCTGAGCTGATCATCGTCGCCGACCCAGCGTCGATCACATCGACCAGGCACGTGCGGCCCCGCCGCGTCCTGCACACGGTGACGCCGGACGCGTCCCAAGGCCGCACGCTTCGACCCGTGCGAGACCTCGAGGTGCTCGGCGCCTGAGGATCTGCCCCGTTCCAAGCCGCGCTCCTGGTTCCGTCGACTCCCCAGTCGCGGGCAATGGCATGTTGATTGCGATGAAGACGGCGGTGCAGACCGTTCTGAACGCCTATGTGGCACTGCGATCACCAGAGCTCGAGCTCGCAACATCATAAAGGAGAGAGGCGATGACTTGGTCGACGGACATGGGGGCCATCGCGGCGGGAGATGTCGTGATCAGTGCGGATGGGCACCGGGTTGGCACGGTTGCCGACGTTCACCCAGGCTACATCGTCGTGGAGAAGGGGCTCGTCTTTGCCACTGACCACTTCATCCCGTCGAGTGCCGTTGCTAGCGCCGGCGATGGGCAGGTCGTCCTGAATGTCTCTCGAGACGTCGCCCTGGAGAGTGGCTGGGATGTCGAGCCGCTGACCCTAAATGGCGAAATCAGTTCAGACGCCACGGGTGTTGACGACGGCGTATGCGTCGAAGTCGATTCCGTGGCCAGACCGGCGCGGATGGAAGCAATGGCGGTCGGCGACGCGATCCGCATTCCCGTCTTCGAAGAAGAGCTCACGGCAACGGTGAGGCCGGTTGAAACGGGCGCCGTCCGAATCAGGAAACGCATTGTCTCTGAGGATCGAGTGATCGAGGTTCCCGTGACGGAGGAGGAGATCCGGGTCGAGCGCCGCATCGTCGATCGCCCTCTCGGCGGCGGCGCCACTGAGGCCGTCGAGCAAATCATCATCGAGGTGCCGTTGCGAAAGGAAACCGTGGACGTCGAGAAGCGGGCGCATGCTACAGAAGAGATCGTCGTAACCAAGGACGTCATCCAGCGCACCGAGCGCATCACGGACACCGTGCGCCGGGAAGAAGTCCGTGTCGACGAGGGTGATGGGGTGATGGGTGATGGGTGATGGGGAGAATGACGGACGGTTTCCTGTCAACCTTTCACTGTGAGCGAAGCGAACAATT
>JAHWJF010000218.1 GCA_019348515.1 Chloroflexota bacterium
GTGCGGTCCTCTACAGCAATCCGTGGATCACCGTCCGGGAGGACCGGGTGATCCAACCAGACGGGGAGGAAGGCGCCTTCGGCGTCGTGGAGATGAAACCAGGCGTCTCCGTCCTCCCCGTCGACGATGATGGCACGGTCTATCTCGTTCGCGTCTATCGCTACACCCTCGCTCGCGATTCCCTCGAAGCCCTCGCCGGAGGGATGGAAGAGGATGAAGACCCGGTGGATGCGGCTCACCGGGAGCTTCGGGAGGAAGCAGGCATCGAAGCGAAAGACCTCATCGACCTCGGCGTCGTCGACCAGCTCACCGAAGTCGTGGTCTCGGCGGACCATCTTTTTCTTGCCCGTGGGCTCACCTTCACCGCGTCAGATCGGGAAGAGACGGAGCAGATCGAGCGCGTCGCCGTCCCCCTCGACCAGGCAGTCCAGTGGGCGCTCGACGGCACCATCAGTCATGCCGCCTCGGTGGTGCTTATCACCAAGGCGGCACACCTGCTTAAGTCGTAGCGACGTCGAGTGACGTCCCTACCTGACTTGCGCCTCCTCCGCGTCGAACTGCTGCTCGCGAAACTCCTCGATGTCTTCCAGCACGTCTTCCGGCATCTGCAGCTCGCGGTAAGGGTTGCAGGCGTTGGGATCGTCCGGGGTCGGACAGATCGGGAACTCCTGCTGGGCCTGCCACTCCAGAATGCGACTGCGCGAAGGCGGATTGTAGTCCCGCGCCTCCACCTGCTGCACCAGCGCCTTCGCCTTCGTCTCGTCGCAGTCCTTATCCTTTTCAAGCCAGGTCACCAATTCATCCCGGTCGAGAAAGCGGTGCGCGATCATGGCGAAGGTCAGCCGTCCGTAATGGCCGATATCTTCGCCCCGCTCCAACGCCTCGAGCAGGTGGGTCATCATTGGGCTGCGCCGCAAATCCTCAAGAGCCATATCGTATCTCCTCTCCTCACCCCTTCCGGGGAGAATCGCTCAAATGTTCTATGAACGTATACGCAAGCGCCGTGCCATCCTTCCCGCGAAAACACGACCGTCCCAAAAAAAAGACACGGCACGCATGCCGTTCCAAGGAATTACGGAATGCTTGGGCAAGTTATTGCTCTTGCAGCCCATGAGCCGATAGCCGATAGCCGATAGCCAACGACCCGCTCACGGAGAACGAACCCATGACTAGTAGCGATCTCCACCCGCGTCCTCAGCTCGCCCGCTCCCACTGGATCGACTTGAATGGTCCCTGGGCCTTTGCCTATGACGACGGCGATAGCGGGATGGATGATGGCTGGTTTGATCGTTCTGATCCATTCGACCGCACGGTGGTGGTCCCATTTCCACCGGAATCGAGGGCGAGCGGTATCGGCGACACGGGGTATCACCCGGTCGTCTGGTATCGGCGGACAGTCCAGGTCGCGCTGGTAGACCGCCGCGAACGACTCCTGCTCCATTTCGGTGCGGTCGACTACCGCGCCGATGTCTGGGTCAATGGCCGGCTCGTGGTCCACCATGAAGGAGGTCACACCCCCTTCTCCGCCGATATCGCTCCGGTCCTGACGCCCGGTGACGGCGATCAGGTGATCGTCGTCCGCGCCGAGGACCAGCCGCTCGATCTCGGGCAGCCACGAGGCAAGCAGGATTGGGAGGAGCAACCGCACAAGATCTGGTACCACCGCACCACCGGCATCTGGCAGCCGGTCTGGCTCGAACCCGTCGCCCGCTGCCACATCGCCGACGTGCGCTGGACGCCTGATCTCGATCAGGGGCTCCTCGGCCTCCACCTCCGGCTCAACCGGCGTCCGGATCACCCGCTAACGCTGCGGCTGCGCCTCTCGCTGCGAGGCCAGCTTCTGGAGAGTGATACCTGCACCATCGAGCGGGCAGAGCTTCGCCGCGCGCTCGCCATCGCCCCGGCCGAGCGGGTGATGAGCCGGGACGAGGCCTTCTGGTCACCGCGGCGGCCGAATCTGATCGAGGCCGAGCTGACGCTCCTCGATGGCGACGAGGTCATCGATCGGGTCGAGAGCTACGCCGGGATGCGCTCATGCGGATACGCCAACGGCCGCTTCCTGCTCAACGGCCGCCCGTACTATCCCCGTCTCGTCTTGTCCCAGGGCTACTGGCCGGAGTCGCACCTGGCCGCGCCGGATGCCGGCGCGCTGCGTCGCGAGGTCGAGCTGATCAAGGCCCATGGGTTCAACGGGGTACGAGTTCATCAAAAAGTCGAGGACCCGCGCTTCCTCTACTGGTGCGATCGATTAGGGCTCCTCGTCTGGGGCGAGATGGCCAACGCGTATGTCTTTGCGCCCACCGCGGTCGAGCAGCTCACCCGCGAATGGCTGGAGGTGCTGCGCCGCGACTACAGCCACCCCTGCATCGTCACCTGGATGCCGCTCAACGAGAGCTGGGGGGTGCCGGCGCTGGAGTCTGACCCCGCCCAACGCGACTACGTGCGCGGCCTGTACCACCTCACGAAAGCGCTCGACCCGACGCGTCCGGTGATCGGGAACGACGGTTGGGAGCACATCGTCAGCGACGTCTGGGGCATTCATGACTACACCCATGACGGGTCAACGCTCCGGCAGCGGTACGGAACGCCCGGGGCGCTGGAGCGAACCCTTCGCCTGGTGCAGCCGCACTATCGCTCGCTGGCCCTACCGGATCTACCCCAACAGGGCGAACCAGTGATGCTGACCGAGTTCGGGGGGATCAACTTCGACCCCGATCCAGAGCAGCCCTGGTGGGGGTACGGTCGGGCCGGAGACCGGGAGGCCTACCTTGCCAAGTACGCCGAACTCCTCGACGCGGTGCTCGACTCGCCGGCCATCGCCGGCTTCTGCTACACCCAGTTCGCTGACACCGAGCAGGAATCGAATGGCCTGGTAACCGCCGACCGCACCCCGAAACTCGACCCAGAGGCCGTCCGCGCCATCACCCGCCGGCCATCCCAGGCCATCCCGGGCGAGATCCTCGACCATATCCAACAGATCGACGAAATTACCGTGCTCCAGGGTGGCGGGTAACGATCCATCATCTGCATCTGGAAAGCCAGACGCTCCGGGGCACGGAAACGAAGAGCGGCAGCGGGGCGGTGCCTCACGCCTCGCGCTCTTCTTTTCCCTTCTTCCGGGGAGACCACGGGGTCAGTTCCCCATCGACATCCGGGGTGACAGCGTCCTCGACGTCCCCCAGCACGGATGGCGGGGCAGCCTCCTTCATCAAGTCCTCCGTCTCCTCCGCTGTCTCGCCGTGCTGTTCCTCACGTTCTGCCATCTGCGCTCCCAGATCAATCGCTCACTGCTCGACCGTCGGTTCTCGGTCCGGCTGCCTGTGCCGTTGCACGAGGCATGCCGTCGGTGGCGCACGGCCCGACCACCCCTCAAAAACGTCAGGAGCGCCTCGCTCTGGCATGGCGGTTGCGTCGTGGCCTTCCCGGCGATGTCAGCCGTACGATCCGGTAGTGAATTGGCCCGCGACGCCATGGGAGCAACCACGTTGACCGCAAATCCGACGAGAGAGAACCCGCGGCAAGCTGGCAACCTCCGTACGGACGGTGGCCTACATGGGTCGATCGCGCCGTGCCGGTGACCGAGAGCCCGTCGCCTGAGCGTTCTTCTCGTCTGGGGGCGACCATCCAGAGCGGGGGCGTGCATTTTGGCGTCTGGGCGCCCGCGGCGAAGATTGTCGAGGTGGAGGTCCACGGCGAGGGAGAGCTGGTCCATTATTCGTTGGCCCGCGACGCGCATGGGTTCCACGAAGGAGTCATACCCGAACTATCAGCCGGATCGCGCTACATGTACCGGCTCGATCGTGGTCCGTCCTACCCGGACCCCGCCTCGCGGTTCCAGCCGGAGGGAGTCCACGGCCCGTCCGAGATCGTCGATCCGCAGGCGTTCCGCTGGACCGACGATAGCTGGTCGGGTCTCACGATGGAAAATCTGGTCGTCTATGAGCTTCATGTGGGCGCCTACACGCCGGAGGGCACCTTTGCCGCGCTGACCGGACAACTCTCTGAGCTCGTCCGGCTCGGCGTTACCGCGATTGAACTGATGCCGGTCGCTGACTTTGCCGGTCGCTGGAACTGGGGATACGATGGCGTCGACTGGTGGGCGCCCTCCCGCGCCTATGGCCGGCCCGACGATCTCCGCCAGCTCGTCGATGAAGCGCATCGCCTCGGTCTCGGTGTCATCCTCGACGTCGTCTACAACCACTTCGGACCCGACGGAGCGTATTGGCGAGCATTCAGCGAGGACTATTTCACCGACCGTCACAAGACGCCCTGGGGCGATGCCATCAACTACGACGGACCAAACAGCCATTGGGTTCGAGAGTTCGTGCTCCAGAACGCATCCCACTGGCTGCGCGAGTACCACATCGATGGCCTCCGCCTCGACGCTACGCACGCCATTGTCGACGACAGCCCGACGCCCCTCCTCGTCGAACTCAGCGATCGCGCGCGAGCGGCCGCCGCTCCACGGCAGGTCGTCCTCATTGCCGAGGACGAGCGCAACGACGTGCGCCTCATCCGGCCTCGGGAGGAAGGTGGGTATGAGCTCGATGCGGTCTGGGCCGATGACTTCCACCACGCGGTCCGCGTCTTCCTGACCGGTGAGCGGGAGAGCTACTACGCCGACTACGCCGGGAACACCGAGGAGATGGCACAAGGAATCGCCGAGGGATTCATCTACCAGGGTCAGATCTCGCCCGAGACCGACGAGCCCCGCGGCACCCGTGTGACGAACGAGCCAGGATCGGCCTTCGTCTTTTGCACCCAGAACCACGATCAGGTCGGCAATCGCCCCTTTGGCGAGCGGCTCAATCACCAGATCGACGCCGAGCGGTGCGCAGCCGCCACCGCGCTCCTCCTCTTTGCTCCCGAAACCCCGATGCTCTTCATGGGGCAGGAGTTCGCCGCCTCGACCCCATTCCTCTTTTTCACGGACTTCAACCCGGAGTTGGGTCGGCTCGTCACCGAAGGTCGCCGCTCGGAGTTTGCCGCCTTCCGCGCCTTTGCCGACCCCGACATGCGTGACTCCATCCCGGACCCGCAGGAGGAAGCGACCTTCCTGGCCTCCAAGCTCGATCTGGAAGAACGGAGAACGAACGCTCCGGTCTATCGTCTGTACCAGGAGCTCCTGGCCTTGCGCACCGGCGATCCCGTGCTGAGGCACGGTGATCGAGCGGCAACACGGGCCGTTGCGGTCGGAGCCCAGATCGTCGTCGTCCATCGCTGGCGCGGGACCGCGCATCGCGTTCTGGTCGCGAACTTCGGTGCCGCCGCGGACCTACTAATTGCCGATACGCCGGGCCTGCGCGACGTGCCGGTCGCTGACTGGCACCTGCTCCTCTCGACCGCGGACCAGCAATTCGGTGACAGCGGCAGTGAGACAGGACTTTGCGGGAACGAAACACAGCGTCGATTGAAAGTGCCGGCCCGAAGCGCGGCGATCTTTGAGATACGTGTCGAAGAATCTGCCCCTCCCGGTTCCCCAGAAGTTCAAACTCTTCAAACTCTTCGAACTCTTCAGTGAAGGAACTAACGCGACTCCCAGGCCTTGCGTGGCGCGGGAATACCCGGCGGTCCGGCCACGAGTCGATCGGCGACCATCCCGGTGGCGTAGGCATAGATCGCCTTGTGCAGCAGGTCGATGACCTGCTCGTCGACCGGCCAGGTCCACGGTGGGGCGCCGACCCCGGTGGCGTTCTCCAGTGTCTGGTCGTTGAGCAACCGCATGTTGAGGAACAGAAACGATCCGGTCGGACCGCGCAGCCCGCGCTCGGCCATCAACCCACGTACCGCCCCGAGCACGATTCCCTGCCCCCAGTGCATCGTCCAGTTCAGCCCGCGGCGGTCCGCGTCCGGCTTGTGAGGAAGACGCAAGAGGCGCTCGAGCGTGTGGGCCGGGACGTAGGAGTTGGGGCGATGGGTGAAGACCTGTTCCATCTTCTCGGCGGCCGTCATCGCCGCCACCCCGACCAGACCCGCAACCATCCCCGCCGCTACCGACTGCCGTGTCATTGTTGCCTGCCCTTCCGAGAACGTCATCAAATCGTCGAGACGCCGGCATGGCTTGCATGCTGAATGCCAACCGAGTGTCCCATCCACACCGGCACGCTCCATGCATTCACCGTTCTCGCGCGGGGTCCTTGAGGCTCCCTCTACCGTCAGCCTGGGCGTCGGCGCTCATGTTGCCACGTGTCCGTTCACAAGGAGTGAGACATGAGTGATTCCGATACGCTCTCCGCCTCAGTAGCTTCGGCGCCAACGCGACAGATCTGCCAGGGGTCGGTGATGCCGA
>JAHWJF010000219.1 GCA_019348515.1 Chloroflexota bacterium
GGGTACGGCACGGCGCCCGGGATCTTGGGGGGCGCCGACGCCGACGGCAAGGCGCAAATGCAGCAGGGGTTCCGGTCGTTGGCTTAATCCGGGTATCTGTGGATATATCAGCTGGCGCTGCGGAAGGGACTCGACGCCCTGCGGGCGACGTCCAATGCCTAGTCCGGGCCGCGCGGCCTGACTGGCGCCACCGTTGCGCACGGGCGTGGCGGAGTCCGAATGACCCACGACGTCGTGGGGAGGAGTTGAAAGGTGACGCAAATGGATGGGAAACCAACTATTGATGCGAAGTGGCTGCTGGCCAGGGCGCAGGCGAAAGTGAACCGGCGACGACTGTTGCAAGGGGCGGCCGGCGCTGCTACCTTGCCGCTCGCCGGTCGCATTGCCCCGGCGCGGGCCATGCCCCAGCACACGCTCAGCAACCCGGCAGCTGTCGCGGCCGCGCAGAAAGTGCTGCAGGAGACGGGGGATTCGGCCGAAGCGGCCGTGGCCGCCGCTCAGCAGTACTCCGGCATTACGCTTAACTACCTTTCCGAAGCGGGCCTCATGGCCGAGGGACCGAAGGTCTTCTCCGGTCCCAGGTGGCAGGAGTTGACCGGGATCACGGTCAACGTTGTCGACCGGCCGTTCCCGGAGCTGTTCCCGACGATGGTCCAGGAGCATATCGGCGGCACCGGAGGTCTCGACGTTGTGGACGTGGTCCCGGCGTGGATGGCCGACATGGTGACGCAGGGCATTATCGAGCCCCTTGACCCGTACATCGAGCAGTTCATGAACCCGGCCGACCTGGAGGATTTCCACCCGGTCTACCGTGAGCTGATGAACTACGGCGGAAACATCTACGGGCTCTTCGATGACGGTGACACCTTCCTCCTCTACTACCGGCGCGACCTCTTCGACGACCCAGAGGCCCAAGCGGAGTTCAAGGAACTACATGGGCGCGAACTTGCGCCACCGGCGACCTGGGACGAATACGACCAGGTTCAGGCATTCTTCACCGAGAAGGGGAACGGTGAATACTGGGGCGGGGCCAGCCAGCGCGCGCCGCTTCAGGTCTATCACTGGTGGATGGTCGAGTTCCGGACGCGCGGTGGCGAGTTCTTCAACCCCGAAACGATGGATGCCACACTCGACTCGCCGGCGGGCATCGACACCCTCAATCGCATGCTTTCCTCGAACAAGACCATGCCCCCAGGGGTCGAAGAGTGGGACTTCACCCGCGTCTTCGAGGCCTGGATGGACGGCAGGCTGGCGATGGTCGGCGGCACCTGGCCGCCGTTCGGCCGCTTCTCGGAGCGGTACGGCGCGGACACGGTGCAGATGGAGTGGCTGCCGCCATCGCAGGTGGCTGACAACGTCGGATACGCGGAGCTGCCGGGCGGCTACAGTTCACTGGCCTCCGGGTTCATGCTCTCCGTGATGACCAGCAGCCGGAACAAGGATGCAGCCTATCTGTTTGCGCAGTGGATGAACAGTCCGACGATCAGCCTCGAACGGGTGATGCTGCCGTACACCCTGCGCGACCCGTTCCGGCTCAGCCACTACAACTCGGAGGCCTACCGCTCCCTCTGGTCGAATGCCGGCGAGTATCTGGACATGCTGCAGGAGCAGACCGACACGGCGTTGCTCGACATCATCATGCCCGGCTCGCAGGAGTACCACACGGCGATCGAGCAGATGTGGGGCGCGGTGCAGGGCGGGACGCCCCCGGAGCAAGCCGCGGCTGATGCCAACGCCGCCTTCAACGCCATCACCGATCGCATCGGTCGCGACGCCCAGCGAGAGGCGTATCAGGCGTACCTGGCCCTCGGCAACGTGTACCCAAACCAGGAGTAGAACGGCAAAACCTCACTGCCTGACCCCTCTCTCATCGCGATGAGAGAGGGGGTGGCGTGGAGGAGGGCTTTGAAGGAGAAATCGTTGGCGACAACGACGCCGGTCGAATCGAGCACGATGCCCCGGGCGGGTGGCGGCTCATTTGCCGCCCGGCGCCGGCGCACGGGCTGGTTCATGGCCGCGCCGACGATCGTGGCCATCTTGGTGCTCGGGATCTTTCCACTTCTTTACTCCCTCGCACTCAGCTTTCAGCGCCGGGACTTGCAGCACCCGAACGAGGATCAGTTCCTGGGACTCGGCAACTATGCAACCGCGCTCGCCGACGCGCGCTTCTGGGACTCGATGTTCAACACGGTGCTGCTGGTCGTCGGAGGTGTCACGCTCCAATTTATCCTGGGGCTGGGACTGGCCCTCGTCGTCGTCGACGAGCTGCGTGGCAAACGCTTCATCATCCCCCTGCTGATGCTACCGGTGATGATGGTGCCGGTAGTCGTCGCCCTGGGCTGGCGCCTTCTGTGGGATAGCCAGTTCGGCGCAATCAACCATATCCTGAGTTTCATCTTGCGCCGCGACATCGACATCACTTGGCTGACCAACAAGTGGACGGCCTTGTTCGCCATTCTGGTAACCGACGTTTGGCAATGGACGCCATTCATGTTCCTCATCCTGCTAGCCGGGCTGTCGAGTCTGAACCCTGAGCTCTATGAGGCTGCGGCTCTCGACGGTGCGGGGTGGTGGCAAGAGCTTCGCGAGATCACCTTGCCAGGGTTGGCCCCGGTCATCGCGGTGGCGATCATCTTTCGCGCACTCGACGCTTTCAAGGTCTTCGACCAGATCTTCATGCTGACCCAGGGCCAACCAGGAACGTCGACCGAAACCATCTCCTGGTACATCTATCAAGTCGGCTACAAGTTCTTCTCGATGGGATACGCCGCGGCGATTTCGTACCTGCTGGTGATCTTTCTGACGGTGGCGGCGATGATCTACGCGGCTCTGTTCCTGCGGGAGGAGCGATCATGAGCGCCGTGGCGAGCGGCTCTACCGCTGCCCCGGTTCCAGCCGTGAATCGCCCGGGTGTCAGGTTGCGCATCGCCCGCACCGGGAGACGCCGCTCGCCGGCGGTGACGGTCGTTCGCTATATCCTCGTCGGGATTGCCCTGATCTTCTTCCTCTTTCCCATCATCTGGATCGCTGGCATCTCGATCAAGTTGCCCGCGGACTATCTCAGTAATCCCCCTGTCTGGATTCCGAGTGAAATCACGTTCCGCCACTACCAGAGCGTCATGGCCGAGAAGGGCACGCTCGCGCTCACAAACAGCCTGGTCATTGCCGGCATCGCCACCCTGATCTCGGTGCTCGTCGGCAGTCTGGCGGCCTACAGCCTGGCCCGCTTCAACACCGGCGGCCGCCACCTGGGCTTCTGGCTCATTTCGCAGCGGATGCTGCCTCCCGTCGTTCTCGTCATTCCGATCTTTCTGCTCATGCGCGAGGCGGGAAAGATTCATCCACGGCTCGGGATCGACCAGCATCTGCCGCTGATCGCGCTCTATGCTGTCTTCAACCTGCCGTACGTGATCTGGATGATGCGCTCCTACTTCACCGCGATCCCGGCGGAGATTGAGGAGAGCGCGATGATCGACGGTGCTACCCGTCTTGGCGTCCTGGCGCGTATCACATTGCCGCTGGCACTGCCCGGACTCGTGGCTACGACAACCTTTGCGTTCATCTTCGCATGGACCGAGTTTCTCTTCGCGGTGGTTCTGACCCGGACCAACGCTGTCACCCTTCCGGTCGTCATCGCCGGGTTCACGGGTGGTCAGGGCTCCAACTGGGGACGCGCCTGCGCGCTCTCGGTGGTCGCCACCGCGCCCGTCTTCATCTTGGTGCTCCTGGTGCAGCGTCACTTCGTGCGCGGGCTGACACTCGGCGCGGTGCGTGGCTAGAGGGGAAGGGATCGGGTGAAGGTCGTCCTCCTCGGCCCTGGGTTGATGGGATCGCAGATCGCGTGCGAGTACGCGCTCGGCGGCCATGACGTCGTGGTGCTCGCGCGACGGCCAGACGTCGCCCGCGAGCGGATCGAGCGCGGGTTCGCAACGGCCCGGGAGCACGGCCTGGCGACGGCCGAAGAATCTGACGCGGCTCGCGAGCGCATATCACTTGCCGAAGACATTGCCGCCACCGAAGGTGCGCGGGTCATCGTCGAATCGGTGGTCGAAGACCTGGTGGAGAAGCAAGCGGCGTTGGAGCCGGTCGTGGCCCGGAATCCGGACGCGATCGTGGCCTCCAACACCTCCTCGATTCCCATCACAGCAATCGGAGCCGCCATTGGCGCTGGGGAGCGGACCGTCGGCGTCCACTACTGGAACCCTCCGTTGCTGATGCCGATGGTCGAAGTGATCCGCGGCGGCGAGACGGCCGGCGCCGTCGTCGCGGAGATGACCGCGATTCTGCGAACCCTGGGGAAGCGGCCGGTGCTCGTCGATCGCGACGTTCAGGGCTTCGCCTGGAACCGGCTCCAGCTCGCCCTCTTGCGGGAAGCGGTGTGGCTCGTCGAAAACGGCGTCGCCTCGCCACAGACGGTCGACGAGATCGTGCGGGACGGCCTCGCCCGCCGCTGGCGCTACACGGGACCGTTTCAGACGGCGGCGCTCGGCGGCGCATCGACCTTCGAGCGGGTCGCAAATCTGCTCTGGCCGGCGCTGTCGCGGTCCACCTCCCTTCAGGACCTGCGGCAATGGCTGGACGAATCACCGGAGACCACGGGTCCACTGCGGGAGCGTCGCGATCCCGGTCTCGCCGCTGACATGCACGCCGATCGGGAGCACGGGGCGGGGTCGTGAGTAGCCCGCTGCCGAACGTCGCCCCGATCCGGCGCGAGCCGCTCGCGGCTGAGGTTGCGCGGCGTCTCGTCGACTACTTGCTCTCGGGGGGCGTCGAGTTGGGAGGCCGCATGCCATCGGAGCGGCAGTTGGCCGAGGCGTTCGGCGTTGGCCGCTCCGCCGTGCGGGAGGCGATCGCGGCCCTCACCCTGATCGGGCTCATCGAGGTTCGCCATGGGGACGGCACGTACCTCAAGCGCCCTGACTCGCCACTCTTGCCGCAGGTCGTGGAGTGGGGGCTGCTGCTGGGCGAGCGGCGCACCGTCGATCTCGTCGAAGCGCGACAGAAGATCGAAGTCGATATCGCGGGATTGGCGGCGCAGCGCCGCTCCGAGGAAGACCTGGCCGATCTCCAACGCATCCTCGCTCGGATGGAGCAGGAATCGCGTCACGGCGCTGAGACCGCGGCCTTCGTCGATGCCGATGTGGAATTCCATCTGCGGCTCGCCGAGGCCGCCGGGAACTCGGCATTGCGCGACGTCCTGTCCAGCATCCAGGCGTTGCTGCGGGCCTGGATCGGGCGGGTTATCGCGGAGGGCTACCGGGACATCTCCTTCACCGAGCACGTACCCATCTTCGAAGCGGTGCGGGTACAGGATGCGCGCGCCGCGGAGGACGCGATGGACGCCCACATGCGCTCCGCGGCGGGTCGGCTCCAAGCGACGCTGGACCGAGCGTCCCGCGACCTGGGCGTGATAGACCCGAATGCAGCGGAGAGAAATGGATCGTGAGTGCTGTTACGAGCCAATTGGATCATCGTTTTGACTCAAATCGGTGCTTGGGGAGCGTGGAATGAGTGAGGAGCGAACCGGTCCGGTGGCGTTTCCCGCGCCGGTAATCCAGTACGGCAAGAACGAGCCGTTGCCCGAGGACTATGACCTGCGCGCCGGACCGCTGACGGCGGTGCTGGAGGGCGGCGACCTGCGCTACGTGAAGCTGGGTGAAGAGACGGTGGTGCTCCGCCTCTACGCGGCGGTTCGGGACCGCAACTGGAACACGATCGAACCCAGGTTCCTCAGCTATGAGCTGGATCGGCATGACGACGGGTTCTCCGTACGCTTCGTCGCCGAGCACGTCAGTAACGAGGTCGATTTCGAGTGGCGGGGCTCGATTACGGGCACCCCGGCCGGCGTCATCACGGCGACGATGGACGGCGTCGCCCGCAAGGACTTTCTCCGGAATCGCATCGGTTGGTGCGTGCTGCATCCGATGGCGCTGGCGGGTGTTCCAGCCAGGGTGGAGACGCCGGACGGGACCGTCGAAGGACGGTTCCCGGATCTGATCTCGCCCCATCAGCCCTTTTTCGACATGCAGTCGATCTCGTACGCGACGCCGAGCGGTGAGATCGCCATTCGTTTCGAGGGCGATCTCTGGGAGATGGAGGACCAGCGCAACTGGACCGACGCCTCGTACAAGACCTACTCCACTCCGCTGCGGATCCCATACCCGGTTCAGCTCCAGGAGGGAGACCGCGTCTGGCAGCAGGTGATCATCGAGGCCAGGGGAGGCGAGAAGGTTGCCCCGGCGGCGAAGGGGCCGCTGCGAGTAAGGCAGATCGGAAGA
>JAHWJF010000220.1 GCA_019348515.1 Chloroflexota bacterium
ATCGTACGACAAGACCAGTCACTGGATGTGGGTTGAGCCGGTCGCCAACTTCTTTGTCCCGCGTGGCTATGTCGTCGTTGTCCAAGACCTGCGGGGCCGCTATCTATCTGAGGGTTTGGGGCAGTACTGGCACGTCGCCAACCCTCATGATGGCCGCGATGGGTACGACACGATCGAGTGGATCGCCGCCCGGCCCTGGTGCAACGGCCGCGTCGGCATGGTCGGTTCGTCCCACGGCGCTATGACTCAGACGACCGCGGCCCTGGCCAACCCGCCGCACCTCGCCGCGATCTGGCCCGACGTCGGGCCGATCAACAACTATGCCCACCACATTCGCGAGGGCGGCGCGATGCAGCTCCACATGTTCGGCGCCCAATTCCTCCACGCCTTCGACGCCCAGGAATTGCAGGACGACCCAGTCGCGAAACACGCGTTCGAGCGGGAGATGGCACGGTTGCGCGACTGGGTGTGGCTGACGCCTTTCAAACGGGGGCTGACGCCGCTGACGCGGGTGCCGGGGCTGGAGGAAACGCTCTTCAACTACTACACGCGAGGCGCGTACGACGAGTGGTGGGGCGCTGACTTCAACGACTACGAGCGCTACTTCGACCGCCACGCCGATTGCGCCGGAACCTTCAGCGGCGGCTGGTACGATCCGTATGCCGTCGCGACCACCCGTCACTACAGTGCGATGGCAAAGCAGAACGTGATGCCGCAGCGCCTCGTGATGGGGCCGTGGACCCACGAGACGATGCGGATGGACGTCACCTGGGCGGCGGACGTCGATTTCGGGCCCGACTCCTTGATGGGCAATACCCAGTACAACGCGCACCGCCTGCGCTGGTTCGATCGCTGGCTTGGCGATGTCCCCAACGGCGCCGAGGACGACCCGCCGGTCCGGATCTTCGTGATGGGCGGCGGTGATGGACACCGCACGATCAACGGCAAGCTCTTTCACGGCGGCGCCTGGCGGACGGAACAGGAATGGCCGCTCGCGCGGGCGGTGCCGACGACGCTGTACCTGCGGGCGAACGGCGATCTCACCGCCGAGGAGCCGGGGGATACCGATCAACCGCGCCACTTCACATTCGACCCGGCGCACCCAGTACCGACGATCTCGGCGAACGTGACCGGCTTCTTTGAGTTGGTGTCGATCGGCGAGGGGGTGGAAGAGGGATACGAGAAGCTGGTCCCCTGGCGGGCACGCATGCGCAGCATCGTCACCCCGGGGGCCACGCACCAGCGGCAAGCGCCCAGTGTCGTGGGCGCCCGTGCACCGTACCCACTCCTGGCGCACCGGCCGGATGTGCTTGTGTTCCAGACCGATCCCTTGGCGGAGCCGGTCGAGGTCACCGGGCAGGCGGTCGTCACCCTCTGGATTTCCTCGTCAGCTCTTGACACGGACTTCACCGCCAAGCTGCTCGATGTCTACCCGCCCAACGCGGATTACCCGGAGGGCTATCACATGAATCTCGTCGACTCGATCATCCGCGTCCGCTATCGGAACGGCTGGGAGCGCGAGGAGATGATGGACCCCGGTGAGGCGTACCGCGTGCGAATCGTCTTGCCGCCGACGAGCAACCTCTTCAATGCCGGGCACCGGATTCGGATCGACATCTCGAGCAGCAACTTTCCCCGCTTCGACCTGAACCCGAACACGGGCGAGCCGATCGGGCGGCACACACGCACCACCGCCGCCAACAACACCGTCTATCTGGATCGGTCGCACCCGTCGCAGGTCGAGTTGCCGGTGATTCCACGATGACTCATTGCCCGCCCGCTGTCCGGTGCGGCACGGCCCGGCGGGACGCGTGAACGGGTTCGAAAGGAGGTGATGCGACATCGAACATCGATCAGCCGTGCTTGGTGCCGCCGGCTCGTCCGGCCCTACGCTGGCGCGCCGACATCTCTCCGTCTGGAAGCGAGCTATCAGAGAGGACCTACACCATGGACCACGAGGCATCGACTCGCATCTTGACCGCTAGTCTCGCCCGCCGCGGGCTGCTGAAGGGCGTCGCAGGAGTCGGACTCGGGATGGCTGCCGGCGCCCGGTTGGCGCCGGGTCGAGGGTTCGCCCAGGGGACGCCGACACCGGGTGGGACGTACACCTTCGGCACCGGCCAGGGGTTCACGACGCTCGACCCGCACAAGCCCGGTCTCCTCAATGATCAAAACCTCTTCAATGCGCTCTGGAACGGGCTGGTGAAAATGAACGAGAACATGGAGGTGCAGCCCGACCTGGCGGAACGCTGGGAGAACCCGGACCCGCTGACCTACATCTTCCACCTCCGCCCGGGGGTGCGATTCCACAATGGTCGGGAGATGACGGCGGATGACGTGGTCTTTACTCTTGACCGTGTGGCCAATCCGGATACCGGCTCGCGCTGGGCCAGTTTCAGTCTTCCGGAGTACGACCACGCCGAGGCCATCGACCGATACACGGTCAAGCTGGTCAACCGGAATCCGTTCCCGGCTCAAATCGACAACCTGACCAAGGTGAAAATCATCGCTCCAGAGAATGTCGACGCGATCGCCGAACAGCCGGTCGGGACTGGGCCATTCACGCTCACCGAGTACGTCCAGGACGACCGGGTGGTGATGGAGCGCTTCGCCGACTACTGGGATGCCGCCAACGTTCACCTTGACGGCGTCATCATGAAAACTGTTTCGGACCCGACGGCGATCGTCCAGGCGCTCCGGACCGGTGATGTCGATTCGATCTGGCAGATGGCGACCCGCGACGCCGACGCCGTTGCCGGCGATCCCAACTTGGAGCTCTACACTGGTACGCAGCACGCGGTTGTCCAGCAGTTGATGATTGATAATTCCCAACCGCCGTTCAACGACCCCCTGGCGCGCAAGGCGCTCTCCTACGCCACCGACCGGGACGCGATCAACGAGATTGCCTTCTTCGGCTACTTCGAGCCGCACTGGTACGATCATCCGCTGCCAAGCACCCACCCGTACTTCAACCCCGACACGCCGCGGGCGGAGTTCGACCTGCAGCGGGCGAAGGAGCTCTTCGACGCGGCAGGGGTCACGGGAGAGACCACCATCACCTACCAAGCGATCTCGACGACGAACCCGGAGTGGGTCGTCGTCGGCGAGATTCTGCAGCAGAGTCTGGCGGAAATTGGGATCACGGTTGAGATCGAGCGGCTCGACCTCGCGGCCTGGCTCGATGTCTTCGTGCCGGCCGAAGAGAAGCAATGGCCAGCCCGGATCATCTCGAACGGAAACGTGGGGCATGCCGACCCGTCGACCTTCTTCAACAATTTCCGCGACGTGCCGCAGAACTACAACCACTACCAGTACACCCCGGCGCAGGAGCTGATGGACCGGGCGGCGGTAACGGTCGATGAGGAAGAGCGGCGGGGCCTGTATTACGAGGCGCAGATGATGATGGCGGAGAATCCGCCCTGTCCGTTCCCGTACGTCCAGCACGGGCTCTACGGGAAGACGAAGGCCCTTAAGGGATTCTACGCGGAAGCCGACTGGGTGCCGCACTTCGAGTACGCCTGGCTCGATCGCTAGGCGGCTAGTACGTACAAGCATGAGTACATGCGCATCGGTGCCTTGCTAGGCACCGATGCCTTGCGTGTACCTGGGGAGGGACTTGGCGGCTTGTTGATGCCTGAAAAGGCTGATTTGGCCAAACGGGTGCGCATCAGGCTGCTGGTTGGTGCGGTGGTCGGTTCCCGCAGCACCGTGCGGATCGTCTCGTGACTTACGCCAAATTCTGCCGCCAGCTCACGTAGGCTGAAGTTGGTTGCGGTATCCCGGATCGTCGCCTTCTGCGATGCCGTGAGCTTATTCTACTGCTGTGACTTATACGACGCTCGGCGGGACTTGCTCCTCACGCGGCAAGGTGGCGCGACCGCGATGTCGATCGGTTCTGTGCCAACGTGTCATGACGCAGTGGCGATAGCGATGCCCCTCGAATCCGCCATCTTAAACTTGATAGTCGACGCAGTTCAATCGGTCTCGTTGATTTGCACCCAGCGGGCGACTTCGTCTGCACGTGGAGGGTGGACCCTGCCTGCGGAGTAAAAAGACTTGACCTGTCCCTACGGCCGGACCACCGCCTTGATGAACCCGGGCGGCTTCTCCCGGAGGTCGGTGTAGGCGCGGTCGACCTCGTCCAGGGTGTAGCGGTGGGTGACGAGGGCACCGAGGTCGATCAAGCCGCTGGCGGCAAGCTCCAGACCGATGCGCATGCTCTCGATCAGATCGGCGTGCCGTCGCGCGTGGGCGTTGACGACGTCGATCGCCTTCCAGTTCCACATCCCGACGTCGACCTGCCGTGGCCCGCCCTGGTGGTAGCCCAGGATCGAGAGCACCCCATGGGCGCGGACTATCTCCCCCGCCAGCGTCAACCCCGGCTGGGTGCCGGACCCCTCGACGACGACATCGAACCCGCGGTCGCTCTGCCAGTCGCCGAAATTGGTCAGGACATACTCTGGCGGGAGCTCCGAGGGGTGATAGACCTCATCGGCGCCGAGCGACGTCGCCGCCGCCCGCGCATCCTCCCGCACGTCGATGGCGACGATCCGGCTCGGCCCGCGCAGCTTCAGCAGTTGCAGCATCCCGAGCCCCATGTAACCAAGACCGATGAGCGCCACCCGATCGGCGAGCTCCACCGGCGTGCGCCGCTGGGCGTTGACCAGGCAGGCGAGCGGTTCGCCGAGGGCGTTTTCCTCGGCGATGCCTTCGGGCACCGGGAGTAGCTCGGCTTCGGTCGTCAGGCAGAGATCGGCATAGGCGCCCTTGAAGAGCCCGGTGACCCGGTCGCCCTCGCGTACCCGCGTCACCTCTGGCCCGATCTCGACCACCACGCCCATTGGCTCGTGTCCGAAGCGGTGCGGATATCCCGGTCGCCCATCGGCCCACGGATGAAGCTCTGAGGCACAGACGCCGCTGGCCATGACCCGCACCAGAACCTCGCCTGGGCCCGGCTCCGGGGTAGACGCCTCCACGACCTGCGAGGTGCGAGGGGCAATGAGTTGGCTGTATCGCATGCGAACCGTGCCTCCACTACTGGCTATCGGCTATCAGTCAAAGACGGCAAGACGGCAAGACGGCAAGACGGCGAGGAGAGTCGTCAGTCGTGAGTCTTCCAGAGCTGATAGCCGATAGCCAAACGTCGTTACCCCTTCAGTGCGCCCGAAGCCAGACCTTTGACGAAGTCGCGCTGGAAGATGAGGAAGAGGATGGTGACTGGCAGGGAGATAATGAGCACCCCCGCGGTCATGAGACCGTAGTCGATCGAGAACCGTCCCTGGAAAAAGAGCATCCCGACCGGCAGGGTCCGTAACTCGTCACTGACCAGGAAGACCAGCGGCAAGAGCAGGTCGTTCCAGCTCCAGAGGAACTCCAGCAAGGCAACGGTCATCAGACCGGGCTTGGCCAGAGGCAGCATGATCTGCCAGAAGATCTGGAACTCGTTGGCGCCGTCGACCCGAGCCGCGTCGTCCAGCTCACGCGGCAGATCCTTGAAGAAGGCGCGCATGATGAAGACGAAGATCGGAGCCGCCAGGGCGATGTCGGCGACGATCACCGAGCCGTAGGTGTTGAGCAGGCGAAAGTCGCGCATCGTCAGGTAGAGCGGGATGATGATGGCGGCGACAGGGATCGTCAGACCAAGCAGCAAGGTGTAGAGGAGCAGCTTCTGGCCGGGGAAGTGGAGGCGAGCGAACGCGTAGCCGGCGAGGGACGAGAGGATCACCATCCCGATCACGTCGGCGATGGAGATGATGACGCTGTTCTTGAAGTACGTGCTGAAGCGGCCGACCGTCCAGGCCTCGCGCAGATTGTCGAGGGTGGGCGGCAGCGGCAGCCCGTACGGATTGGTCAACTGCTGCTGATCTGTCTTGAAGGCGGTAAACCACGCTAGCAGCAGCGGCCCGACCGCGAAGAGGAACAGGATGATCAGCGGCACGTAGACCAGCCACCATGCTCGCGGTCGCGGCCCGCCGACAGTCGTCATCGTCGGGGTCTGGGACAGGGAATCAGTCATCACTGCGCTCCCGGATGGTCAAGTTCAGGATGGAGCTGACCAGGATGATGAGGGCCAGCACCACCGCGATCGCCGAGCCGTAACCGTATTGGTTCTTCTGGAACCCTTCCTTGAAGAGGTAGGTGGAGAGCACCTCTGTGGCGCGGATGGGCCCGCCCTCGGTCGTCGCCCAGATGATGTCGAAGACCTTGAAGGCATCGACCAGCGCCAGCAGGATCACGATCGTGATCGTATTCCGCAGCGAGGGGATGGTGATGTCGA
>JAHWJF010000010.1:0-11138 GCA_019348515.1 Chloroflexota bacterium
GGACGTCGACACCCAGCCGCTGCAGATCCTGTAGGGCGTGGCGGGAGAGCCGCTCCGGAAACGCGGCGAGGAGCTTGTTGCTCGCTTCCAGCAGGATTACCTTCGCATCGCGCGTGTCGATGTGCCGAAAGTCCCGAGCCAGCGAGAAGCGGGCAATCTCGGCGATGGCGCCGGCCATCTCGACACCGGTCGGCCCACCGCCGACGACGACGAAGGTCATCAACGCCTCGCGCCGCTCGGGATCGGGCTCGCGCTCGGCCTCCTCGAACGACACCAGGATGCGGCGGCGAATGTCGAGCGCCTCCTCGAGGGATTTCAGACCCGGCGCGTAGGGCTCCCATTCGTCGTGACCGAAGTAGGCATGGTTCGCGCCCGCGGCGAGGATCAGGTAGTCGTAGGGCAGTCTCCCGACGTCCTCCAGGACAACTTCCTTTGTCGCGGGGTCGATCGTTTCGACCTCGGCCAAGACGACCTCCACGTTCGGCTGACCGCGCAGTACCGATCTGATCGGCTGCGCGATGTCCGCCGGCGAGAGGGCGGCCGTCGCCACCTGATAGAGCAGGGGCTGGAACAGGTGGTGATTGCGCCGGTCGACGAGGGTGATGCGCACGGCAGCGTCTGCCAGCGCCTTGGCCGCCTGCAACCCGGCGAACCCACCGCCGACGATGACGACGCGCGGCTGGGCTTCGAGATCGGTGGGAACTGGGGGCCGGCGGCGACCGAACCGGGACCGGAGCATGGTGAGGTGCCTCAAACGACTAACTCGACGACAGTCAATGACGGAAGTGGCGCGTACCGGTGAAGACCATGGCGATACCGGCACGATCGGCGGCGGCGATCACCGCATCGTCGCGCACCGAGCCACCGGGCTGGACGGCGGCGGTCACGCCCGCCGCTATCGCAGCTTCCAGGCCATCGGGGAACGGGAAGAAGGCATCGCTGGCGAGCACCGAGCCGGCCGCGTGCCCGCCAGCCCTGGCGACGGCGATGCGCACACTCTCCAATCGGTTCGGCTGGCCGCTGCCGACCCCGACGAGCGAACACCCCCGCGCTAGCACGATGGCATTCGATTTGACATGGCGCCCGGCATGCCAGGCAAACGCGAGGTCGTCCAGCTCGCGGGGGCCGGGCTCGCGCGCGGTGACGACGCGCCAGGAGGACGGATCGGCGGGAGCGACGTCGGCCGTTTGTACCAGGAGCCCTCCTCTTATGGGCCTGACGTCCCAGTCCGCCTGGGACATATCGGCAAAGGATTCCGGCGGCATCCGCAAGAGGCGGAGGGCTTTCTTCTTGCCGAGCGTGGCGAAGGCGCTATCATCGAAGCCCGGAGCGATTACCACCTCGAAGAAGATCTCCGCCATGCGGCGGGCTGTCTCGCCGTCGACCGGGCGGTTGAGGGCGACGATGCCGCCGAACGCCGAGACCGGATCCCCCCGCAACGCCTCGGCGAACGCCGTCGCGAGATCATCGCGCCGGGACAGCCCGCAGGGAATGGTGTGCTTGACGATGGCTACCGCCGGCCCGTCAAGGCCCTGAAGGGCGCTCCAGGCGGCGTCCGCGTCGAGCAGGTTGTTGAACGACAGTTCCTTGCCCGCCAGCTGCGCCGCGTCCAGCACACCTGGGACAGGGTCTCCCGCGCGCAAACGCTCATAGGCAGCCGCCCGTTGCTGGGGGTTTTCGCCGTAGCGCAGCGGCCGCGCCAGCCGGCCCGCGAAGGCGATCTCGGACGGCCACTCGTCCGGGTCACGCAGGTACTCCGCCACCACCGTGTCGTAGGCCGCGGCGTGCGCAAACGCTTTCGCCGCGAGGGCTCGTCTGCGCTCAAGCGACACCCCATCGGCATGTAGGTCATCCAGCGCCGAGGGGTAGTCGAGCGGGTCGGTCAGGACGACAACCCCGGGGAAATTCTTGGCGGCGGCGCGGATCATGGCGGGACCACCGATGTCGATTTGCTCGAGCGCATCGGCAAGGGAAACACCTGCTTGCGCGATCGTCGCGCCAAACGGATAGAGATTGGCCGCGACGACATCGATGGGTGATATCTGGTGCGTGGCGAGCGCGGAGATGTGCGCGGGATCGTCTCGGCGGGCGAGCAGCCCACCATGAATGTGCGGGTGCAGGGTTTTCACCCGCCCGTCGAGGATCTCCGGGAAACCGGTGACGTCACTGACCGCGGTCACTGGCACACCCGCTTCCTCGAGCACCGCCAGCGTGCCACCGGTCGAAATGACCTCGTAGCCGAGGTCGACCAGCCCTCGGCCCAGCGCGGCAATCCCCGTCTTGTCGAAGACGCTCAGCAGCGCCCGCTTCGGCATATGTCTCCTTGGCTATCGGCTATCGGCTATCGGCTATCGGCTATCAGCTACTGGGGCGATCATAGCAGTGAGGCTGTTTCACGCGGAATCGGACATGGCGCTTCGCATCACACCAACGCGCCTCAGTCCTCGGCTGCGCGTGGTACCTCCAAGCAGAAACGAGGGAAGTGGGAACGGACGGGGGCCGGGGAGCGGCGGCCACTTCCGGGTCTGGATGCCAACCACGGGCAGGGAAGATGGTAAAGGAGATAACGACGATGAAGGTGGCGAACGTGGCAAAGCGAGTGAACTTGGCGAACTTGGCAAAGATGGCAAAGGCGGCAAGATAGCGAAAATGTCAGAACCCAGGGGGAGCATGTGCTCTGACGGCGTGGATCAGGCCGGCTCCTGCCGCGCTCTCGCCAGGGTGGCCCGGGCCATGCGCAGTGTCGCCGCATCGACCATCTGGCCGTTCAAGGAGAATGATCCCCGCCCCTCGCGCTCAGCCTCGCTGTTGGCGGCCAGGATCTCCCGCGCCCAGGTAAGTTCGGCCTCGTCCGCGCTGAAGACCTCGTTGGCGATCGGGACCTGATCGGGGTGGATGCACCATTTGCCGTCGTATCCGAGTGCCCGCGCTGTGAGGCAGGAGCGACGGAACCCATCGTGATCCCGGAAATCGGCATAGGGGCCGTCGATGGCACGCACTCCGGCGGCTCGCGCCGCGATGAGAATGCGATGCAGCGGGTAGTCCCAGCGGTGACCGGGATAGTCCGTGTCCCAGCGGTCGGGCATGCCGATCGCCGCCAGAGGCATCCGCACCGAGGCCGCGTAGTCGCCGGGGCCGAAGACGAGCGACTCGACCCGCGGACTCGCCGTGGCGATCGCCTCGCACTGGGCGAGCCCGGCCGCGCTCTCGATCTGGGTCTCCAGACCAATGGGGTTTTGGACACCGACCCCGGCCTCGAGCGATGCCAGGATCGTCGCCACCGTCCGCACGTCCTCGGGGCGATTCACCTTCGGCACGACGATGAGATCGACCAGACCGTTCGTCGCCGCGATGACCTCGACCAGATCGTGGACGAACCAGGGCGTGTCGAGCGCGTTCATGCGGAAGGTGCGCGGCCGACCCCGCCAGTCTCCCTCCCGTAATGCCTGAGCGACGTCTGCCCGAGCGGCGGCTTTGGCGTCGGGCGCGACGGCATCCTCCAGATCGATCATGACTACGTCGGCATCGCTCGCCAGCGCCTTGGCGATCATGCGCGGGTTCGACCCGGGCGTCGCCAGGACGCTTCGCTCAGCACGCTCGATCGTCACGCGTTGATCCCCTGCGCCGCCGGCGAGAAGACGGCGAGAAGGGGCGGGGTCTTGCCTGTGATCAGCGCCTCCGCGACCAGCATCGCGGTCGCCGGGGCCTCCTTCGCTCCGGTGCGGAAATGCCCGGCGCTCACCCAGAGTCCTTCAAACCCCGGCACCGGCCCGATCAGGGGATCGCCGGTTTCCGAGCCCGGACGCAGACCCGTCCACGTCTCGGCAACTTCGCCCTGGAGGAGCACGGGGCAGAGCGTGCGCGTCAGCTCGAGCAACCAGGCGACGCCATCGCCGGTGACGCGGCGGTCGAACCCGACGTCCTCCTCCGTTGCCGCGACCATGGTCGTCCCGTCCGGGCGCGGACGAACGTAGCCACCATGCCCAGAGACGACGCAGGCGGGACGGAGGGGCGCATTGGCAAAGGCAATCAACTGCCCCTTGACTGGTTTCGTAGGCAGGGTCACGCCGAGAGCATCGCCGAGCAGCCGGGTCCAGGCCCCGGTCGCGAGGACCGTCATATCCGCCCGGATATCCCGATCCTGCAAGCGGACGCCGGTGACCCGGTTCCCTTCACGCAGCAGACCGCCAACTGGCGTCTCCTCGAGCACGGTGGCGCCAAGCTGGCGAGCCGCCATCGCCAGCGCCTGAGTCAGCCGGTAGACCGAAAGGGAGCCGACGTTGGGGTGGAACCAGGCCGCGAGGAGCGATTCAGGCAGCGCCGGCTCCGTCTTGCGGGCGACGTCGGGCGGCACGTCTTCGACGTCGAGACCCAGACCCCGCTGCCAACTCGCGACCGCTCGCTCCGCCGCCGCGTGCTCGTCGTCGACGGCGACGACCCATTCCCCGGGCCGCCGGTAGTCGATCGCCAACCCGGTCCGCTCTTCAAGCTCCGCGACGAGACTCGGGTAGCACTCCAGGCTGACGCGGCCCAGCTCCACCCGCTCCGGCGTCACCCAGGGCCGGCTCGGCAGCGAGATGACCCCGGCAGAGGCCCACGACGCCTCGCCGCCGATGCGGCCCCGCTCCACGAGCGTCACCGGTACGCCGCGCTTCGCCAGTTCGAATGCGATGCCGCTCCCGATGACCCCGCCGCCGGTGATGATGACACTTTCCCGCCCTGGATCGGTCACCTCGGTCTCATCCTCTCTCGGTCCGCATCACTGGCAAGAGCGAGATGTGAAGTGGTGCAGAATCTTGTCATGGGAATGCTTTGCTCCATCGTCTTTCAGCGCCACCATGTGCCAGTCATCTCGATCGGCGCGGCGCCGGCTGAGATGGACGCATTGTGCATCTTCCCATTGCGGAGAGCGAGCAGGTCATTGCATGTTGGCACGTTGTCTGCGGCATCACCGTCCATGAGGCCGATCACGGATCGTCCGAGCCGAGCGGAGGAACAGCGATGAATGGTGGACTTCGACGCCGAGCGAGCGTGGTGGCCGCGGGGATGGCATTGGGCCTGGGACTCGGCGCGCGAGTGGCGCCGCCTCGGGCCCCGGAAGCTGAGCTGCACGGCGCGGTAGCGCTCGTCACCGGCGGCTCGCGCGGGCTTGGTCTGGCGTTGAGCCGGGAGCTGGCGCGGCAAGGGTGCCGGCTAGCCATCTGCGCCCGGGATGAGGCTGAGCTGGAGGTGGCGCGGGCCGAACTGGAACGGATCGGCGTCGAGGTCATGGCCGTTCCATGTGACGTCTCCGACCAGGCGCAAGTTTCGGCCATGGTCGAGGCGATCACGCGCCGCTACGGGCACATCGACCTCCTGATCAACAACGCCGGGATCATCGTCGTCGGCCCGGTCGAGTCGCTGACCCACACCGACTTCGAGCGGGTGATGGGAACCAACTTCTGGGGCGTGCTCAATCCGACGCTGGCGGTCCTGCCCGGGATGCGGACGCGGGGCTCCGGTCGCATCGTTAACATCACCTCGATCGGCGGTAAAGTCACCACGCCCCATCTGCTGCCGTACACCTGCGCCAAGTTTGCCGCGGTCGGCCTCTCCGCGGGGCTGCGGGCGGAACTGACCAACGCCGGGATCAGCGTCACGACAGTCATCCCCGGCCTGATGCGGACCGGCTCCTACCTGCGCGCGGAGTTCGGCGGGGACCAGGCGGCCGAGTACCGCTGGTTCGCGCTGAATGCCAGCGCCCCCTACCCGGTCGCGATCAGCGCCGAGCGGGCGGCGCGGCTGATCGTGAGCGCGGCGAGGCGCGGTCAGGCCGAGTGCACCTACCCGATCTCGGCGGTGATCGCCGCCCGCCTCAGCGGGCTACTCCCGGGAGCGACGGCAAATGCGCTGGCGCTGGTCGACCGGCTCCTACCGGAGCCGCCACGGCAACCGGCGGGGACGAGGCCGGGAGCCGCCGTGGAGGCCAGTATCGACGCGCCGGTGCTCCGCGCGGCGACGATCCTGGGTCGGGCTGCAGCCGAGGAATACAACCAGGTCAGTCCGTCACCATAGATACGTCGTCTGCTCATTACGGCGTCGCGATAAGATCAATGTCTCCCTGAACACCGGAGATGGAGGTAGACATCGGGTGCCAGTCGATCGTGTGAGCAAAGAGAAGACGAAGGGCTGGTAGGTACCACCCGTTGGGCCCTCGGCTCAGGGGTAGGCAACAAACGCTTACCGCGTGTCGAAAGAAGGGTCCTCTTTGTAGGGACCTCCCATGGTCATGGCAGCGCATAGGCGACGACATAGTCGCCCTGTTTGGTGCTGAGTGGACCATGACCACCCGCCGCCTGGACCACGTACGGCCCCCCCGCCGACCGCATGCGTCATCGAGGGGGTCTCCTGGCCCCCGGCTGGCAGTCGGCTTTGCCAAATCAGCTCGCCGGTTTCCATATCCCCTGCTCGGCTCGAAGTCTCGCATCAGCTCGTCCTGCCAAGCCGCTTCCACCCGAATTCTCGCCACACGTTCTTGGTCACGCCGCTATCTGCCAGCCCTCATCAATCCTAAAGGTGAGGATTACGAGCGGATTGTGTTGGGCGCCGCACATGGTGCCGTCAGGGCTAGCCCTTGTGATGGTCGACTCTCTTTCAACACTGGCAGCACCTGGAGCAGGATGTCTGACAGGAAGCCAGCATGTCGATGGTCGCCCACGTTCCGTGCGAGCCGAGGGTTCACTAGTTCGCCCGACTGCGCAGTCTCACCACCCCAATGATGACGATGACCACGACGGCCACGATCACCAGTTCTTGCCACCCGATCCCAGACATGCGCTACCTCCGGTGTCTCACTCGTCTCATTACTACGGTAGCAGCCCCGTGTAACGCTGGCTCCAATTCACGTTGCCACCTTCCACCCCCGCCTGGGTTGACCGGCTCAGCGTTAGGAGTGATCTATGGCGTGAACGGTCAGGTGTGATGCGTATTGGGCGCTGTGAAGGATGGTCTGGGTCGCTACCACGGCGGCACTAGGAGGCTCGGTGAACAGATCGCCGCCGGTGTTGAGATTGCGGTCCCACTGCGGGAAATCGCTGCTCGATATGGTGACGCGCAGCCGGTTGCCGGCGGCAAGGCGCACGGCGACCGGACCGAGCGGGATGTCGTAGCGGTAGATGCAGTTCGGCTCCAGCAGGGACGGCTGAGTGAGGCTATCCCGGTAGCGGGCCCGCACGATGCCTTCTTGCAGATTGATCGAGCGGCCATCGGGGTGGACCTCGCAGAAGCGGGCGCTCCAGTCGGTATCGCGCGCGGAAGTGGCGGCGTAGAGGGTGAGGGTCACGTCGCCGATCAGCTCCATTGGCTCGGCGAGTGGTTCGCTGGTGTAGACGAGCACGGAGTTGAACTCCTCGGCCGGGCGCTGGTCAGCTGGACCCATTGGGGCAACGAAGTTGAGGCAGCAGGAGTGACCGCCGATGCTCGTCGTTGGAGTCATCGGGTCGGCGGTGAACAGGTCTGGCGGCTCATCGCCCGGCGCGTCCACCGAAAGCGTACCGTCGCCGAAGCGCGAATTGGCGCGCCCCTTCGAATGGAGGAACCAGCGCATAGCCTCCGATCCCGGCGGCGGCCAGTCGGCATAGTCGCGCCAGGTTTCGGCGCCCATCACGAAGAGGGAAACGGGGGCGTCCAGCACGCCGGTCTCCTCCCCCTTGAGGAGTTGGTCGAACCATCGCAGCTGCAGATCGTCGACGATTCCCGGTTCGACGCCCTCGCTGGTGAGACTTGCCGGCGCCCAGGGCATGTGGGTCCACGGGCCGACAACCAGCTTCTGCCCGGCGCGCGCCGTGTCCGAACCCGCGCCGTTCCGCATCCCGACGAAGTTCTTGACCGAGCCGGAGAGGAAGATGTCGTACCAGCCGGCGATGTGCAGGGCGGGGACGGTGAGCCGGCTGTAGTCTTCGTCGATACTCCAGCGCCGCCAGTAGTCGTCGTAGGTCGGGTGAGCCAGCCAGTCGAGGAAATAGCTCCCGTACCTCCCGGAGAGCGGCGGAAACTCCGCGAGGGGTAGGTACCAGTTCAACCCCTGAGAGCCGGCGTACGCCGCCTGGAAACTCGCCATCGCCTCGTCGTCTTTGGCACGCCGCGCCTGCATTCCGGCCAGGTTGAGCGCCCAGGACATGGTGAAGGCGAGCGCCAGCGCGCCCTGGTTGTAGGTCCAACCCTCGTAATACTGCGAGGCGGTCAGTGCCGGGCAGACCGTGACCAGGCTGGGCGGGCGTAAGGTCGCCGGCATGAGCTGGGTCGCGCCGGCGTAGGAGAACCCGTACATTCCGACGCGCCCGTTCGCCCCCGGCAGGCGCGCGGCCCACTCGATCGTGTCGTAGCCGTCCTCGGCCTCGTTCAGGAACGGGGTGAACTCCCCCTCCGACGCCCAGTAGCCGCGGATATCCTGGACGACCACCAGATAGCCACGTTGCGCGTACCAGGAGGGGTGGCTATAGGAGATGTTCTCGGCCTGCGTCTTGTCGTACGGCAGGCGCATGAGGATGACCGGGAAGGGTCCCTCACCGCGCGGCCGGTAGACATCGGCGTAAAGCGTGACGCCATCGTGCATCCGACAGGGCACATTGCGCTGCACCGTCACCTGCGGCAGGCCGGGCAACGGCCGCGGACTTTCAACCTCCTGAGCCATCGAATCTCCCTCACGAACTGATGTGTGACGAATTCCGCGCCGGGAGGGTGCGGAACGACAGGAGAGCGTCAATGAACGAGCCAGCGAGAGCCGGTCGCTGGCATGATACGTTGGTACGCGGCGTGCGGTTCGCCGCGACGACGGCAAGGTGGACGAGATTATGTTGCACCGTAGCGACCCCAAGGGAGATTCATGACTCTCGACAGAGCGCCGAGAATCGCCTGCGTCGGGCTCTCGTCCTGGGACCGGCTGATCTCGGTCTCGGAGTACCCGGCGGTGGGAGAGCAAGCGGATGTGCTGGAAGAGGTCTCGGCGCCGGGAGGGACGACGACGAATACGGCTGTCGCGCTGGCCCGGCTTGGCGCGCGAGTCGGCATCGCGACGGCGATCGGTGATGACGAGCGAGGAACGCTGGTCCGCCGCAGTCTCGAGAACGAAGGCGTCGAAACCGGCTGGCTCGCCGTGAAACCTGGCGAAATCACCGATCTCGCGACGGTCATCGTCAGCCAACAGCCGCTCGAACGCACCATCTTTTGGGAGCAAGGGGCGCAGCTGGTGCGCGGCGATCAGCTGGATATCGCCGGACTTTTTGGCGGGGACGTGCTGGTCGTCGACGTGGCCGATGTCCCCCTGCGGCGCTTCCTCCTCGATCTGCCGGCGCACACGGTGCCGACGGCGCGCATCCTGGGGCCGCTCACCTATCTCGCGCATCGCAACCTGCCGGACGCGTTCGACCTCGCCCTGCGCCACGATGCCATCGTCAGCAACGAGCGCGATCTTCTCGACGTGACCGGCACCTGGACGCTCAGCGATGCCGTCAAGGCCCTCCAGCACCGGATGCGTGGCGCCACCCTGCGCGCCGCCTTGATCACCCGTGGCGCGGAAGGGTGCCGCGTCGTGACCGAGACGGAGAGTGTGAACGTCCCCGCGTACCTGGTCGACGTCGTCGATCCCACCGGCGCCGGCGATGCCTTCGTGGCCGGGGTCGCCTGGGGGATGGCCCAGCGCTGGCCCTGGCTGGATGTGGGCCGCTTCGCGAACGCTCTCGGCGCCATGGCCTGCTGCTCACTTGGTGCGCAAGCGTCATTACCGACGCTGGAGGAGGTCGAGACGCTGCTTGCGACCGGCCCCGCGACCGGTGACTAGAAGACACTATTTGACGTTCCACACCTCCGTCCGTACACTGCGAAACGGACACCCGCGACCCCGCGTTAGGGATGAACGACTGGCCCTCTTGAGGGAGGGGGTTGGCTCCACATCGTGTGGCCGTCGCCCGCGGGTGACGCGGTTGCCGAGAGCCCATCACGGGCTGGAGGGAAGGGGCGCCGCCAGTGTCGAGGTTTGTCTCCGTCTGCCTTTGCGCCGTCGTGGCGCTCGCCGCGCTAACCGGCTCGTTCTTCGTGCGTCCGGCTTCGGTGCTTGCCGCGTCCGGGACGGTGAGCGTCGCTACGCCCCTGCACGAATCCCCCGGCCACGCGGCGCCGTTGATCGCGCTTCTGGCGGAGGGCACGGTCGTCTCCATTGATGGACCGCCGGTCGACGGCTTCTATCCGGTCACGGCCGGAACCGTCTCCGGCTGGATGCGGGGCGAGACCCTGCTGCTCGAGAAAGATGTTTCGGCCGAGGAGGGCGCCGAAACAGAGCCGTCGGAGACAGAGCCGGACGGTATGGCGCCTATCGAGCAGACGGCGGATGGCGACCCGGCGCTGACCGAGACCCCCGTAGAGACGGATCCGGCGACTGATCCGGCTACGTCGACCGTCGTTGACCCGACCACCGAACCGGCGCTGACCGCTGAGACGCCCGTCGAGGGATCAGGTACAGACACGGAGTGGACAGATCCAGCCGGCGATCCGACCTATGACGGTCAGAACGCGAACGCGGCCGATCCGGCCGCCGATACGCCTGCCACAACGGACGGTCCTACGGCTGAGCCGGCCCCAGTGGACGAGGCACCGCCGGTAGCAGAGCCTGTCCCGGCGAATGACCTCGCCCCGATGAACGAACCGGCGCCAGCGGCTGAGCCCGTATCGAAAGATGCGGTGGCACCCCCGCCCGCAGTCGACAGTGGTGCAGCACCGGTTCCGGTCGATGCGGGTGGTGCACCGCCGGATTCCGCTCCAGGCGCAATTGCACCGGAAGTGGTAGCCGAGCCAACTCCGGACCCGAACGTCACGCCGATCCCGGCTCCGGCGGTTTCTCCGGTCGGACCGGCAAGCGTCACAGTCGATGCGCCGATTCGGGCTGGTCCCGGTCCCAGCTTCGATCTCATCTTCACCGTACCCAGGGGCAGCACCTTGCAGCAGACCGGCAACGTGATCGATGGATACGTCACCGCGCAGTACAAGGAGGTCACCGGTTGGGTCGCCCTCGAGCACCTCGGGCCACCAAGCTCTTTTGTCGAAGAGACCCCGCTCGGAGAGACCTCCGCGCCGGCTGAGACCCCGCCGGTTGAAACCCCAGTCGA
>JAHWJF010000010.1:11238-14380 GCA_019348515.1 Chloroflexota bacterium
AGTCGAGACCCCGCCGGCGGAAACTCCGCCCGCGGAGGCCCCGCCCACTGACACGGCTCCAGTCGCGGCCGAGCCAGTCGAGGTCAAGACGCCGCGGCCCGGCTCGGGCGTCGCCTACACGACGGTCGACATGAGTCTCCGCAACGGACCCAGCGCGACCGAGCCGCCGGTTACCGTCGTTCCAGCAGGATCCCGGGTGGTCCTCACGGGGGTCATGGAGGGTGGTTTCCAGCGGGTGACCTACAAGGATCAGATTGGCTGGATTGCCGACGAGTATCTGCAGTCGCCCGCAGATCCAGAGCCGGAGGTCGGGAAACGTGGGAACCCGCAGTACTCGCGACGAGAGATCATCCGCATCATCAATCAGGCCGCCGACCGCTACGGGCAGTCGCGCTCGGACATGGTGCGGGTAGCGGAATGCGAGTCGAATCTCGATCCGTACGCGGTAAACCCCTCGGGATCATACGGTCTCTTCCAATTCATCCGATCGACCTGGAAATCGACCCCATACGGCAACAAGGACATCTTCGACCCGCAGGCAAACGCGAACGCCGCTGCCTGGATGTGGTCCGAGGGCCGCAAGAGCGAGTGGGTCTGCCAGTAGACGAGGGTGTTAGGGTGATGGGTGATAGGAGGTTGGTCCTCGATCCCTAGCCGGTGTCCACCCATGAATGCGGGGTCGCTCTGCCGCGTTCATGGGTGGCGTGCATCCCTATGAGCCTAATACCCTATCACCTATTCACCTATTCACCTATCACCCAACGCCCTCATCCGCGCTACTATGCCCGTGATGGCCGCGCGTCCTGCCTTCTTTCGGCCGTCTCGCACCAACTGGCGGGGCGGCCAGCGCGGCATGGAGAAGGAGCACACCATGGACATGTTGCGACGATTGTTCGGCGGGGATGAGCCGCAACCGCGGTCGGACCGGGCTATGCCTCGCTCCCGGCAGATGTCACCAGACGAGCAAGCGGTCGATCGCTACCGGTATCTGTTACGGACGGCGCCACCGGAGACGATCGAAGAAGCGCACGCGGAGGCGTTCAGCAAGCTGACTCCGGAACAGCGCCGCATGGTGCTGCAGGAGCTCGACTCGACACTGACCCCAGCCGAGCGGGCTGCCGGCGTCAGCTACGACGACGAGCCGCAATCGCTCGCTCGCCTCGCCACCCGGGCCGAGATGCGCCAACCCGGCACCCTGGAGCGGACCTGGACCGGCATGCCGGCGGGCGTGGGCGCGGGCGGTATGGGGATGGGCGGCTTCATGATGGGCAACTTCATGAGCACCATCGCCGGTGTCTTCATTGGCAGCGCGATCGCCGATGCGTTCCTTGGCAATTCCGGGTATGACCAGGGGTCCGCCGGCGGCACGGATGCTTCGGCAGCCGATGCATCCGGGGAAGGTGGCAACTTTGGTGGGGATGCCGGGGCTGGTGACGGTGGCACGTTTGGCGATTTCGGTGGTGATATGGGTGGTGACTTCGGCGGCTTTGGTGATTTCGGAGGCGGCGATTTCTAGGAGGTCTCCTTCCGGTTCCCACTGCTGTCCAAACTGGTTCGCCGTGGCGGCCCACCCTGGGTCGTCACGAATTGTTCGCGATCGAGCAGAATGGCAGCGTGGGCCATCTCGGCCCTGACTGCTTACGGTCGACACTGTGAGCGCCCACGTCCCATGACAATTCGCCGGTGACCGCGATCGGGGACCGGGTCCGTCTGGGCCTGCTTGGTTGCCTCCTGGTGGCCGTCTCCCTGGCGGCTATCGGCCTGGTGGTGCTCGTCGTCGTCGCGGCGGTGCCGGACCGGGTCGGTCTGATTCTGAGCGTTATCGCGGCGAGCGTTCCCGCTCTGATCTATGCCGCCATCGTGTTGCGTCTCGACCGCTACGAGATCGAGCCGGTGCGCGCCGTTCTCGCCTGCTTCGCCTGGGGCGCGGTTGGCGCTATCTTGTTCAGCCTCGCCGCGGGTTTTCTCTTTCAGATAGCGATCGAAGAGGCGCTCGGCGCCGAGGCAGCGGCGGCGGCTTCGGTGGTAATCGGCGCACCGCTGATCGAGGAGTCATTCAAGGGCATCGCGGTTCTGGCCGTGCTCGTCTTTGCCCGACACGAGATCGACAGCACGCTCGACGGTCTCGTCTACGGGGCGCTGGTCGGCGTCGGCTTTGCGATGACCGAGAACATCCTGTACTTCGGCCAGGCCTATCTCGAAGGCGGACTCGGCGAGTTTGGCCTCCTGGTGCTTGGCCGCGCGGTCCTCGGTGGGTTCGGGCATCCTGCCTATACCGCGATCACCGGTGCCGCGATTGGTTGGTCTCGCGGTCGCTATGGCCGAGGATTCGCCCGCACCATCGTCCCGATTCTAGGCTGGGCCGCGGCAGTTGCCCTACACGTCGCCTGGAACGGAGGACTCGTTCTGACCTCGGCACTGATGGACGAGGATGCCGGTCTCCTGGAGCTGGTCGCCGTGCAATCGGCGATCGTCATCGTGCCGGCGGTTCTGGTGCTGTACGTCATTGCCCGACTGTCCGCGCGGCACGAACTTCAGATCTTGCGCGATGAGCTCATTCACGAAGTGAAGCGGGGGACGATCACCCAAGTCGAGTACTCGGCAATCGTGGATCCCGCGCAACGACAACGTGCGCTGATGCAGGCACGCGCCCGAGGCGGCCGAGCGCTCCACGGACGTCAGCGGGCCTTCTTCCATACGGCAGCCGACCTGGCCTTCCGTCATCACCACCGGCGTCAAGGTGAGCCGACCCGGCCCGATCAGACCTCACGAGATACCATCGACCGGGAGCGATTGCTCGCGCTGCGACGTGAGCTGGCCGAGGCGCCAATGCTCTCCGACACCTGACACGATTGCTCCAACACCCCATCCCAGGACCGTGCGGAAAAACGAGGGACAAAGAAAACCGGATCGCCCGGGCCTCTTATGGCACGGACGATCCGGTTCGTTCGTGGGAGTGTGCGGCCTCACTCCCAAAGCTCAAGCGGTAATGGCCGCTACGGGGTCTCCGTCTCCTCCTCGAGCTCCGCCTCGGCGGTCTCGACCGCCTCGGCCACCGCCGTGGCGAGCGCAGGCGTCGCCGCTGGAGCGGCATCATCCGCTGCCGCGGTCATCGGGGTGGCAACAACCCCCACCGGCGTCC
>JAHWJF010000010.1:14480-17818 GCA_019348515.1 Chloroflexota bacterium
GCGGCATCATCCGCTGCCGCGGTCATCGGGGTGGCAACAACCCCCACCGGCGTCCCAGCAGCGGCGACCGGGCTTGCAATCACCGGCGAGGCGGGGACACCCAATACCTCCTCTTCCTCATCAGGGGTCGCGGGAACAGCAACTATTCCCTCTTCCTCATCCTCTTCCACGACCGCTACGTCTTCCTCTTCCTCTTCCACGACCGCTACGTCTTCCTCTTCCTCGACCGGTGCCTCGGTCACCTCCACGACGGCGGCGTCTGGCACCACCTCCTCGGCAGGATCCGGCCCAGGCCGGAAGAAGAACCACCAGAGCAGCGCGGCGATGGCGAGAGCAGCCAGGATCCACCAGAGCCCGTTTCTGTTTGACTCTGGCGGTGGCGGCGGGGCCGTCTGTCGTGGCGGTGGCGCTGGCGGTGGTGTGTCGGCGTCCGGGCGGGGCGCGGCGGCCGCGACGACAGGAGCTGCCGCCGCCGCGCCCGGTCGGGAGCGCGAGTGGCGGAACCCCGCGGCCGTGGCCGCGTCCTCACTGGCAAAGCAAACTTCTGGAGTCGTGCGATCGTAATCCTGCTGCCCAGGAGTGTGGAACACTCGCGACGGCAGGTTGCCCTTTACCGGGTAACCGGCAGGACAGTCTCTGGCTCCGGTGCCGCGTGTGGCATCAACCGGGATCCAGTCGCCCGATTCAATGTCCGCAACGCCTTCAACCCACTGATCAGTGTCTGGATCGTGGTAGCCCACAACGGTGTCGGGCACATCCGAGGTCCCGAGGACCCACTCTCCCGTCGATGGGCTCCGATATCCGGCGCGAAACCGCCTCGGTCCGTTCGTCATCTACCCTCTCCTCCCGAATCGCGAAAGCCACATTGCCGCCCCCACGAGCCATCCCGCGAGGAAAAACGGCGAGAAAACTCGCTTCTCACCCCATCACATTGTACTGCGTGTCCTGTCGGCACCCCTTCCGAGTGTTTGCATCTCGTGAACCGGGAAGCGCGTGGTTGTCGCCCGGCCGGTTCCCGTCGCCTTCTAGCCCTTGACTGCCCCCAGAGAGAGCGCTCGCACCATGTACCGCTGCGCCAGAAGCGCGGCTAGCACCGGCACCGCGGTCGACGCCAGGGCCCGCGTCGTGGCGGCCCCGAAAGGGACCCCGCCGCCGCTGCCGGTCGCCTGAATCAGGACGGGGACGGATCGCGCCTCGATGTATCCGAGGGCCGAGGCGTACATCCACTCGTTCCAGATGAAGGCCAGGCAAAGCAGCCAGGACGCGGCGATTGCCGGCGCGACAAGCGGCAGGCAGATCCTTGCGAACGAGCCCCAGCGGCTGACTCCGTCCACCCATGCCGCCTCTTCCAGCTCGCGTGGAACCTCTCTGAATGCACCGGCCAAGATGATCGCCGCCAGCGGCAGGTTGAAGGTGGCATTGACGATGACCAGTCCTGCCACCGTGTCTACCAGACTCAGCTGCCGAAGCAGCAGCAGGTAAGACGGGAGATAGACGACCGGCGGTAAGAGCCGGAGAAACAGGAAGGCCAGCAACATGGCCGGCGCCCAGCCACGCGGAAATCGCAGCCGACCGATCGCGTAGGCAGCCGGTGCCGCCAGCGTAATCGCCAACGTCGCCGCCCCAACGCTTATCGCAATTGAGTTCCCGAACGACGACCAGAGACCAGGCAGCGCCAGCAAACGCTCCCACGCAGCGAGCGTCGGCTCGAACCGCACTCCCGGCAGCCAGAGATCGCCCAGTTCCACGTTCCGGGGTCTGAGGGACGTGACAACGGCCCAGTAGAGCGGGAAGATGGCGATCAAGACCGCCGTCCACACCGCGACCGCCGCGAGAACCCTGCGGGCGAGCATCCCTAGCCGCAAGAACACCCTCCCAATCTCTCCCGTGACCCACTCGGCCCGGCGGGAGCGCACATCGCTCTGGTCCACGCAGTCCCGATCAGCACGGCACACCATTCGTGGGCATGGAGCGGAGATCGGGCTCGGTCGTGGCCTGGAGCCACCCGGTAAGGGGATACTTTCCCTATGGAATCAGCGACCTCCGCGGTAACCGGGCATCTCACGCTCCATCCACCCCTAACAGCCCGCCAGCACCTCACGCGCCGGGTCAAGGCGCTGGCCCTCGACCATGGTCTCTCGGTCTCCGCGGTGACAAGCGCCACGTCGTTCCCCGAGGTCTTCACCATTTTGCGCGACCGCATCGACGCCGGTCACATGGCTGGACTCGATTGGTTCACGACCGAGCGTGCCGCGGAGTCGTGCGAGCCGAAGACGTTGATGGCCGATCCCCTATCCATCCTCTCTGTGGGCATTGCCTACTGGGGGAGCGATGAGGGGAAACCAGATGACGGCGTGCCCCGAGGGCGCATCAGCCGCTACGCCCGAGGTCGTGACTACCATGAGATTCTCCCAGAGCGCATGCGCGCCCTGCACGCGGCAATCGAGGAACTCGTCGGCTACCCCGTCGCATCACGGTTCCTGACCGATCACGCGCGCATCGTCGACCGCGCGGTCGCCGCTCGTGCCGGGCTCGGATGGTACGGCAAGAACGCCTGCATCATCGTGCCCGGACACGGCTCCTGGGTCATGCTCGGCGAGCTGCTGCTCGATCTCGACCTGGAGCCTGACCAACCACTCGACAAGAACTGCGGGCGCTGCCACATCTGCCTCGATCAGTGCCCGACCGGCGCGATCGTTGCCCCCTACACGATTCACACGCCGTCGTGCATCTCGTTTCAGACGATCGAGCAGCGGAGGGCCATCCCGCGTGAGCTCCGGTCACGTCTCGGCGACTGGGTCTTCGGCTGCGACGTCTGCCAGGACGTCTGCCCGTACACCCGCGCGGCCGCGGACGAGCCGGATGCGGCGTTCCTCCCGAGTGACGTGGAGCGTGCCTACCCCTCGCTCTACCGGCTGCTGGAGATGTCGACCCAGACGTTCCGCGAGCAGTATCGGGGCACGGCCGTGATGCGGGCGCGGCGAGCCGGGCTGGCTCGCAATGCGGCGGTCGCGCTTGGGAACATCGGGACGGAGGACGACGTCTCGCCCCTCACTCAAGCGGCCCTCGGACATGACCTCGCGCTGGTGCGCGGTCACGCCGCGTGGGCTCTGGGAAGGATCGGGGGCAGCCGCGCCCGCCGTGCCCTGGCTCGCGCCTGGGAGCGTGAGCGCGATCCGGAGGCGAGAACAGAGATCGAACTTGCCCTGGAGGAGGCGGCTTGATCCGGCGGCGCTACATCCCCATCGCGTGGTAGCCGTTGTCAACAAAGATGGTCTCGGCGGTGATCGCCGAGGCGGCGTCAGAAGCCAGGAAGACCGCGACCTTGGCGACTTGTG
>JAHWJF010000221.1 GCA_019348515.1 Chloroflexota bacterium
GGAGTTGCGGCTGGGCCCGGTCAACCTCGTCGCGCTGGTCGCGGCCGCCGTTGCGGCCAACCAGGCGACGACGGAGGAACACCGGATCGTGCTTGAGACGGCCGAGCCGAGCCTGGTCGGGCACTGGGATGCGACGCGGTTGGAGCGCGTCGTCGACAACCTGCTCGGTAACGCCGTCAAGTACAGCCCCGGCGGCGGGACGATCGTGGTCAGCCTCGCCCAGGAACAGGATGGCGTGAGAGCCTGGGGGGTGCTGGCGGTGCGGGACGAGGGCGTCGGCATCCCGGCGGCCGACCTGCCCCACCTCTTCGAGCGCTACCACCGTGGTGGGAACGTGGCCGGCATCGCGGGCACCGGGATCGGCCTGGCCGGCGCCAGGCAGATCATCGCGCAGCACGGCGGCACGATCACCGTCACGAGCGCGCAGGGGGTAGGCACCACGTTTGTTATCCGACTTCCCCTGGCGCCCCCTGAAGGACCCGTCGTGTCCGTGGCGCTGCCCATGCGCGAGGAGACGCCGCCCGATGCCCCTTGAGGTGCTGCTTGCCGAGGATGATCCAGACATCGCCTATGCCGTGACTTACGGGATCCACATGACCTGGCCGGGGTCTCAGGTGCGCGTCGCGCGTGATGGCACGGAGGCACTGGCGCTGTTTGCCGAGGCGACGCCGGACCTCGTCGTCCTCGACCTGATTATGCCGCCGCCGGACGGACTCACCGTGCTCCGGCACATCCGGGAATCCTCACACGTACCAGTGCTCATGCTGACCGCCCACCACGCGACGATCGACAAGATGCGCGCCCTCGATTTCGGAGCGGATGCGTACCTGACCAAACCGTTCGACCACCGCGAGTTGCTGGCCCGGCTGCGCGCCCTCCTGCGTCGTTCCGGTAGCACCGACCAGGAGTACTACGACGAGGTCGCTGCAGACTAGCGGGGCGCGACGGAGCGCGCCAGCGCCGCAGGGTGGCCATGGCCCTGGAAAGGTGCTGGACCTGCTGCCCGGGGGAGGCGCTGCGATTGCGGGCCGGGTTCGGCTGAGGCGAGGAGGTGGGATGCGCCCGCCTGTGCACGAGCACCGATTCGCAAGGGGCTACACCTTGCTGATTGACGAGCCGGTGATCTCCTCGGACCTGCCGGCTGAGATGCGGTTCTCCCCTTCGCCGCTGCTGCGCGCTTGTCGAAAGGTGACCTCGCCGTAACCGGAGTTAACCGAGGTGTTGACCTAGCCCCACTACGCTCGTCCCAACTGGGAGCATCGCATGGCGTGGAGTCGTCCGCCCTCGCAGTCCGAGCGTAACTCGATTCGCATTACCAGGAGGAGCCCATGATCCTGGCAACGTTCGCCGCGTCCATCGCGGCTCGCATCACTCGCCTCGTTGCCCACCCCCGGCGCCAGCAGGCCTATCAGGTCGCCTACGTGGAGCTGCGCCCCGCTTATCCGCTCCAGCGCAAGCGGGTGCGGCTATGGGAATGACCGCGCTGTGGATCTTGTTCTGGGTCCTGCTGATTGTGCTGCTCGTGGCGGCCTGGCCGGCCTGGCCCCACAGCCGCGCGTGGGGGTATGGACCAGCCGGGGGTATCGCCGCCATCATCCTCGTCTTCCTGGCGCTCTGGTGGCTGGGCATCATCGTCGTGGCCCTGTAACGGTCCAGAAGCAGTCTTTGATGGCCAGCGGCACCCCGTGGAGCGGCCTCCAGCCGGGCCACTTGCGCTGTGGCTCCACCCGTGGCGAAGTTCGGCACATCCGCCTGGCGTACCTGGACGTCCTCCGTCGCTGCCTAGCGTCAGACGATCGCCAGCGCAAAGTGGCACGACGGAAGCACACCTCGCCATGAAACAGGGGTCATATAGCACCGGAGACGGTCCATCACCGGACCCGCGGTGCGGGCGGCTCGTCCACCTCGAAGAGGCTACGCATGCCGATGGCCGCGAAGCGCCCGACCTTGCGGTGCAGACTCCGCGCCGCGACGCCGGTCTCCTGGGCACGGGTGGTCGTCGGCTGCCCAAAGAGAACGATCGGCCGCAGCAGCTCGTAGGTTTCCTGTTTGGGCGAGCTCATGAGCAGGCGCAGTTGCGCCCAATCGTCTGTGGGCTGGAGCTGCAGGCGCGGCGTGGCAGACATGGCTCCTCCCCGGAGCGAAGGCGATCCGCCTCCGGCGGCGCGGATGCTCGGCGTGGGGAGACTCCTTCTTTATCGCGGCGGTGCCATCTTGTCAATCCGGTCGCTCATAGCAGCGGCCAACCTTGCTGCTGCTATGTGCACCCTATTTCCTGACGAGGTCTGCCACTCGAGGTGAGTCAGGACCCCTCATCCCCGGTGAACGCCAGTGGCTCCGTCATGCCTGGGCGTCGTCACTCGTCGTGGCGATGTCCTCCATCTCGAGCAACGTCGTGACATCGACACAGCTGCGGATTGTCCGGTACACGGGGCAGTTGTCCGCGTGCACAGCGTGTGCCCGCTCCGCCGCCGCGCGCTGATCGCTGTGCAGGCGCAGGTGGTAGGTCACGTGGATGCGACGAATGACCAGGACGTTGCCATCCTTCTCGATCTCGCCTGTGGTCTCGGACGAGAGGAAGCCCTCGCCGGCTGGGATCTGGCGCGCTTCCAGCGCGCCGCCAAAGGTGCCGGTCAGTCAGCCCGCGGCCGCGGCGACGAGGTAGTCAAGCGTCGTATCGCGCGGCTCGTGGACATCCTGGTCGACGCCATAGTGCTCGGCAACCGCCGAGTGGACGCCGAAATGGACGGGGTCTGCCTGGACAGGGAGGAAGGCGCGGCGGTGCGGACCCTTCACGCGTTCGATCCGCACCTGTGAGCGATAAACGACCGGGTCAATCATGATCGTCCTCCGTGTCTTCGCGCTCGGCAGGCGCGCTCTCAGCGGTCTCGCGTTCGGCAACTCCGACCAGCCGTCCATCCGGCGTGGTGACGATGATGCGGTCAACGTGCTTGTCGCGCAAGCGGGGCAGGAGTTGCACGAGGGGCTCGTCAGCTCTCGGCGTACGCTTCCAATCCGGTGCGATCGAGCAGACGAATCCGCCGTGGCTCGACCGCAACCAGCCCCTCAGAGCGGAATCGGCCCAGGAGCTGGCTGACCGTCTCTCGGTAGGTACCCAGCCGCTCGGCGAGCTCCTGATGGGAGTAGCCATCGATGGTGCCGTAGATATCGGCCTCACGCAGGAGCAGGGTGGCCAGCCGGGCCGGCAGACCGCGGAAGGCGAGCGACTCCAACTCCTCCTCCCGTTGCTGCAGCCGAGCCCCGAGCTCGGCCAGGAGACGGAGTCCGACGTCCGGATTGCGCCGAATCAATGCTTGCAGATCCGCTCGGCTGAGCACGCAGATCAAACTCTCTTCGGTCGCTTCGGCGTAGCACCCGTACATCCCCTGACCCAGCAGACCCATCTCGCCGAAGATCGTGTGAGGGCCGAGCGTGGCGACGACGAGTTTTCGCCCATCGGCGGCAATTCGGTACAGGTCGACGCGCCCGCGCTTCAGGATGAAGACGACCTCGCCCGGCTCATCCGGAGTGTAGAAGACCCGGCCCCGCTCGCAGCTGACCATCGTCGTGCTCTCGGCGAGCCAGGTCCGCTCTGGCGCAGAAAGGGGACGGAAGACCTCGGTCTCGAGCAAGTACCCAAGCTTCGACGCGGCGTCGCCGATCATCTTGCCATCGCGCGTCGTCTTCCAGGCGTTGGCGCGGCTCCCCTTCTGCGTTCCCGGGCGGCGGGTCAGGTCGGCGAGCTTGCGTTGGATGGCGTTTGTCGTGGACATCAATCAGCAGCTCCTGACGATGGCAGGGATCGGACTGACATGACAATTTCCCTACCAGTCCTCTTCATGATGCAGCATTCCGTATGCCACTCTCACACAAAATGTGTCGCCGATCACAAAAAACGTTGGAAACAGGTGATCTCGGACGCTCCCAGCGCGGATCTTGCCGAGCGCGTCCGATCTCGATGCTCCACGGGGGCATCAATCAACACATGGCGAGGGCGGAGCGAGTTGGTCGAGCAACCAGTCCTGCTCCGGGTTGCCGAGGCTGATTACGCGCCCGTCGAGCATGTAGGTCGGCACCGCGAAGACCGCTGACGGGCGGATGACGTCCGGCTCGCTCAGGTCCAGCAACCGGACCTCGAGATCTGGCCGACTGAGGGCCCGAACTGTGCTCGCCAGGTGGCGTGCCGTCTCGCAGCCGAAGCAATCCGGGGCGACGTAGATTTCCAGAATACGCGGACAGTTCACGGACTGGCGACTCCTTCTCCCTCGACCGTATCACATCGTCGCGGCCGGAACGTGTAAGCGCGCTTACGCGACGGCTGGTGTGCGTAGCAACCGCGGCATCGCCTCGCATGTGTAAGCAACATTACAGCCAAGTAGGGGGGGCTGCTCGTAGGCTCGATGCAGGACAAGCGCGCCTGCCGTCTCGGCAGTGGGACGAAAGCTGAGGGACCACGATGGACTGGGGAAGCGCACTTGTGGCCGGTGTGGTGGCGACGGCGGTGATGACGATCTTGATGTATCTGGGTAAGGCGATGGGGATGCCGATGGACATGCCTCGCATGCTCGGGCTGATGTTCGTCAGGCCGCACAGCAGCAGCCTCGTCTACGTGCTGGGGCTGATGGTCCACTTCATGATGGGTGTTGTCTTCGCGGTCGTCTACGCCCTGCTATTCGACGCCCTTGGCATCGATCCCAGCTGGCTGTGGGGCGCGCTGTTCGGCGCGGTCCACGGCGTGATCGCTGGGATGGCCTTCGGGATGATGCCAGCGATGCATCCACGGATGGGCAACGGGGACGAGTTACCGGCTCCCGGTCTGTTCGGAAGAAACCTCGGCTCCATGGTGCCGGTCGCCATCATCGTCGTGCATGTCGTGTTCGGTGGGGTGTACACGAGATTGGTCGCGTGAGCATACCCTTCAACCGATACCGAAGCATCTCCCCGGCTGGGGCTCACCGCACGCGCATTGTCAGACAGTGAGTGGCGACCAAGGCGGAAGCGAAAAATGAACAGCACTACAACGCCACGGATTGTTGTGGTCACCGGTGCCTCAAGCGGCGTGGGACGCGCCGTTGTCCGCGCATTCGCCGCGAATGGCGCGGGACTAGGCCTCATTGCCCGCAATGAGGAGGCCCTAGCGGTTGCGGCCGAGGAGGTGCGCCAGGCCGGGGGCGAGGCCCTGGTCCTGCCGCTGGACGTGACCGACGCGGATGCGGTCGAGGCGGCGGCAGCCCGCGTCGAGGCGGAATTGGGACCGATCGACGTCTGGGTCAACAATGCCATGGCAACGGTGTTCGCTCCCGTCATGCAGACAACACCAGCGGAGTTTCGCCGTGTGACCGAGGTGACCTACCTCGGCTATGTGCATGGAACCCTGGCTGCCTTGCGCCACATGCTGCCACGCAACGAGGGCACCGTTATCCAGATCGGCTCTGCTCTCGCCTACCGCTCCATCCCGCTGCAGGGCGCCTATTGCGCCGCCAAGGCCGCCATCCGCGGCTTCACCGACTCGCTGCGTACCGAACTGATCCACGACGGCAGTCAGGTCCGGCTGAGCATGCTGCAACTGCCGGCGGTCAACACCCCGCAGGCCCTCCGCCAGCGCAACAAGCTGCCAGAGCAGGCGCAGCCAATGCCGCCTCTGTTCACTCCGGAGGCGATCGCGGAGATCGTCGTCTGGGCGGCTGAGCATGCTCCGCGGGAGATGTTGATCGGGCGGCCGACGGTCCAGGCGATCTGGGGGCAGCGACTGGCCCCGGCTCTGCTCGATTGGTACCTCGGCAAGAAGGGCTACGAGCCGCAGACGGCGGAGGTGCCGAACGAGCAGGAAGGTGACATTCTGTGGGAAACACTCCCGGGTGACCCAGGAGCCCATGGGCCCTATCGTGATCGCGAGCGAGGGGCTGACCTGCAGATGCGACTACGCACGCACCCACGAGGGCTCGCCGCTGCGGTCGTACTTTCTGGATTGATGGGCCTCGCCGCGGTCGGCACCTATAGGGGCCGACATCGCACATGATCACGGAAGGAGCCACGGTGTCCAACCAACTCTCTCAGGCTCGAGAACCGGGCGTGACGATGACCCCGGCCGAGCTCAGCGAGCAATGGCGGACCGGAGCCGGCAAACATCTGGTGCGGCGCCGCCGGGTGGCGGGACTCACCCTCGCCGCTATCGGCGCGCTAGGGGTCGTGTCGCTCTACCAGTTAGGGCTGATTGACCACCTGCCGGATCCGCCCTTCC
>JAHWJF010000222.1 GCA_019348515.1 Chloroflexota bacterium
CCCTCGTGTTCAGCTCCGAGCGTGAACGGGAGTCAGCCGAGCAGGCCCTGACGAACGTCCACGTACAGACAAAGCGCTACTTCCTGCCGGCGCACCGACAAACTGCCTACGCGGGATCGCTGAGCGTAGGTCTGCCACGGACCGACGACGTACACGCGCGGCTCCTCTGTGTGCCGCTCTTTGAGTCATTGGTGACGCACGACATCGAGCGGATCGCGGGAGTGGTAGAGGAAGCGGTCAGTTGAGCGTCCGGAGGCCAGTTGTGATCCTCGGAGCCGGAGGACACGCTCGGGAAGTGCTCGACATCTTCGAGGCCAAATCCGAAGGTGGCGCTGTCACCGAGGTGATCGGATTTTTGGTGGATCCCGGCCTGGGAGCACCTGGCACGATCGTGAATGACAGGCCGATCCTTGGCGGGCTCGACTGGCTAGACGGTCGCGCCACGTCAGTTGACGTCATCTGTGGCGTGGGTGCCCCGGAAGCACGCTTTGACCTCGTAACGCGTGCGAGCCGCCATGGAAGTCGGTGGGCGACGGCCATCCATCCATCCGTAGTCATGTCCCGGCGCGTGGAGATCGGCGTAGGAGTGGTCATCGGCGCCGGAGCCATCCTCACTGATCAAATTCATGTCGGCGACCATGTTCACGTGAATCTCGGATGCACTGTTTCACACGACGCTGACCTTCAGGACTTCGTGACCGTGTCACCCGGAGTTCATATCTCTGGCACCGTTCTCGTCGGTATCGGCGCGTACCTCGGAACCGGTGCGTCGATCATCGAGAGGCGACAGATCGGCGAGTGGTCGATTGTCGGCGCGGGCGCGGTCGTGGCGAACGACGTTCCGGAGAACTCGACGGTGGTCGGAGTCCCTGGAAAGGTGATCAAGAGACGAGAGCCGGGGTGGCAGCTACGGCGGTGACGCGATCCGCCGCCGCGCCGGGACTCGGTGCCGTCGCTGCACACGGAGCCGTCTGGCTGAGCCTTGCCGCATACGGTTTCGTCACGTCGACCGTGGTCTTCCGTTCGACCGGGCAGGCCGACTACGGTGTCTGGGCCACCATCGCAGCGATCAGGTCCGCGCTCCTCATCGTTGACGGTGGCCTCGCCTTCGGGGTCACGCGTGACGTCGCACTGGCCACTACCGGGGACGAAGACGCCGTTTCCCGGCTGCGCATGGCGGCGCGCGTTTACGCAGTAGTCGGCATCGTAGTCGCACTGCTCGGCGTTGCGTTCGCCTGGGTCCCCGGGGCTCTGCTCGGAATCGGCCCCAGCCGGCCCGAAATTGCGCTGATCACAATCCTCATCGCCGTCGAGACCGCGCTCGCGCTTGCATTTGCGCCGGCCAACGCATCGCTGCGCGGTATGGGTCGCTTCGATCTGCTCGCCGTGGCGTCGCTTGCCATGGCCGTCGTCGGCAGTCTTCTCCTGGTGTGGTGGACGCCCGCGTGGGGGTTAGTGGGGGCAGCTGCCGCAGTGGTCGGTGGGCGGGTTGTTGGAGGAGGGGTCAGCCTCGCTCTCCTCTTCCCGCGATTTCTGGTAGTCCGGTCATCGAGTGCGGCCGCAGGCCAGCTCAGCCGCGTCATCAGGTTCGCCGGGCCAATGTGGGCCATCGCCATCGCATCCGCTGTCGGCATGGCCACCGATGTGCCCATCGTCGGTGCGCTCTTCGGCGCTGGTGTGGCGGGCGCATACGGGATCGGGGCCGTGATACCGATGGCCGTGGCCGCTCTCATGTTCGTGCTGCTCGATACTGCATTCCCGCGACTGACAACACTTGCCCGCGCAAGTGTCGGGCACGTCGTCCGCATTCTTGCGACGGTCGGGACGCTGGTGGCTGCGATTGCGCTCGGTTCGGTCGCTGCATCCGCGTCCGATCTTCTTACCATCTGGGTCGGTGGCGCGAGCGACCTCGCCAGTCGAGTGACGGGCATCTACGCGTTGGTGTGGCTCATCAATGTTCCCGTGCACGTGCTGGTGCTGGCAGCCATTGCTAGAGGCCAGCATGGACTCCTTGTTCCTGTGGTTCTTGGGGAGGCGGTAGTCAACATCGGCCTGAGTCTCGCCCTGGCCGTCATGGTGGGGCCAGTCGGACCCGCGCTCGCGACGCTGGCTACCCTTGCGGTCAGCAACCTGTTGCTCGTACCAGCGCTTCTCGCGCGAACTGCCGGTGTCTCCCTGGTGCGCTTCCTGCCTCCCATTCTTGTTGCCGGCATCATCGGACTATCCGTGGGCGGCCTTGTGCGGCTCTCAGTGACGCCGCTCGCAAACGATGTGCTGCGAGTCGGCGTGCACGCTGCGCTCGCGAGCGCCGCCATCGCCATCGTCGGCGCAGCTGCCTTCAGGAAGAGGACACTGGCGCAGCGGTGGTTGGGAGTCATCTTTGATGGCGGCTGGCGTGTGCTACGTCGCGAGGCATCCGAGCGGCGTGCCATGGCCACGACCCTATCGTGGCCCAGGCCGAAGGCGCGGTCGACACAGTCCGCATCTCCGTTGGTGACCGTTCGCATCGCTACCTACAACCGGGGTCCGATCGTCGCCGAGCGCGCGATTGCGTCGGCGCTGGCACAGACGTACCGCAACATCGAAGTAGTCGTGGTCGGGGATCACTGCGACGAGGCGACAGAGCGGGCGGTCCGCTCGGTCCACGATTCACGTATCCGCTTCGAGAACCTGCCCCAGCGCGGCACCTACCCCGATGACCCCATGTTCCGGTGGATGGTGGCCGGTGCTGCCCCCATGAACCACGCTCTCACGCTTGCTCGCGGCGAGTGGATCGCGCCGCTGGATGATGACGACGAATTCACGACCGATCACGTCGAGTTGCTCCTCGAAGCCTGCCTGACCCGGGGCCTCGATGTCGCCTATGGGAAGGCCGACATGGAAGTGCGCCCCGGTGAATGGATGCCAGTCGGCTCGTGGCCGCCGGCACCCGGTGAGATCGTTCATGCCTCCGTCCTCTACTCGCTTCGACTCCGAGCGATGCCGCACAACGTCGACTCGTGGAGGCTCAACGAGCCTGGTGACTGGAACCTGTGGCGTCGAATGCTCGGCGCCGGCGCCCGGTTCGGATTCGTTGATCGTGTCGTCGTGAGGCACTACCTCGAGTACCGCGAGGTCGTCTCCGGAGTGCCTCGGTGAAGCTCGGGGTCGTCATCGTCAGCTTCCAGACGCCGGGCTTGACGCGCGCCGCCACGCTCAGCGCCATCACATCCGGCGCGGACACGACGATCGTTGTCGATAACGCCTCACTCGACGAAACAGTCCCGATGATCTCCACCCAGGCACACCCGAGTCTCCTCGTTATCGAGGAATCGACCAATCGCGGATTCGGTGCCGCTGCGAACGTTGGCGCCAAGGCAGTGCCCCACGAAGCGGTCATATTCCTGAACAGCGACGCCGAGCTCGAGAGCAGCGGCGTCGAAGCATTGCTGGCTGAGCTCCAACAATGCGGTGGACGCGCCATCGTCGCCCCTCGCCTCGCCGATCCAGCGGGAGCGATCCAACACTCTGCCGGCCTCCTGCCACGACCCGGAGATTTGCTGGTCAGGGCTCTTAATCTTCATCGCATCGGTCTGTGGGCTACTCGGCAGCGAGTCATCGAAAGAGTGGTACGACAGGGACCGTATGCCGCTGACTATTACCGTGCCGTGTCCGCGGTCGACACAATCGATACGAACATGGTCTCCGGTGCCTGCTTCGCCATCGGGCGCGAGGCGTTCTGGGAGCTTGGCGGGTTCGACGAGCGGTTCTTCATGTACTTCGAGGACGCCGATCTCTGCAAGCGGGCGGCGGCGGCCGGCATGCCGATCCGCTACGTTCCGTCCGCGGTGGTGACCCACATCGGCGGAGCCAGCTCGGAGGGGGACTACCACTTCAGCCCGATGCATGCGCGCTCGATGCGCCAATACCTCGAGAAGTGGTGGGGCTCACCCGGCGCCGCGCTGGCGATTCTGCTGCTCTGGCTCCGGCTGATCGGCCATGCGCTCGTGCTCCATCCCGGCACCGGCAAGGCCTTTGCCGCCCTGCGGGCCGCGTTGCGGCCCTGAGTCCAGGAGACCACGCAACGACCCGAGCCCGTAGCCGAGGTGGATTGCCGCGAGGGCGAGCGCGACCAGATCGATGCGTCGGAACCCGGCGCGCGCCGCCAGGTACGCCCCCCCGACCAGCACGGCGAGGCCGTAGCCGATCCAGGGGGCTCCGATCACCCGCCAGCCACCGATGGGGCCGATGACCAGGGAGCCAGTGAGGATCACGACGAGCACGGCCGGGGCGGCGTGCTTGAGCCGGAGGAACCCGGGATGACGTCGCACGACCGCGACGCGGGCGCGTCCGTAGCGGAAGTACTGGCGGAACAGGGCTCGGACGCTCGGTCGCACCCGGTAACTGAAGCGCATCACCGGATCGAGGCAGATCCGCCAGCCCGCCTCCCGCAGCCGGTGGTTAGCCTCCTCGTCCTCGCCGAAGGGCAGATCCGGGTCGAAGCCGCCCGCGTTCATCAGGGCGCTTCGGCGGTAGACGCCGCACTGGACGGTATCGGTCTCCTGCTCGCGCTCGTCGAGGGTGTAGACGCCACCGCCGACGCCGAGCCGTGAGAAGCGCGCGACGGCGATCGCGCGCTCGACGCTCGACTCGGCCACCGGGACGATGATCGGTCCGACGCAGCCGACCGCCTCATCGCCCTCCAGGCCCGTGACGGCGCGCTCCACGAAGCGCTCGTTGACCCAGCCGTGCCCGTCGATCTTCGCGACGACCTCGCCGCGCGCGGCCTCGATGCCGAGCTGCATCGCGGCGGGAGTGTTCACGCCGGCCCCTCCGAGCAGGCGGATGCGCGGATCCGCGTCCATGCGGCGCCGGACGAGGTCGAGCGTGCCATCGGTCGAGCCCCCGTCCACGACGAGGATCTCGATCCGGTCGCTCGGATAGGTCTGCGCGTCGATGGCGTCCAGCCCGCGCTCGAGGTGTGCCGCCTCGTTGCGGACCGGCATGACGATCGTGACCAGCGGCTGGCGATCCATGGAGGCCGATAGTGTACGGTCCGCCTCGTGGGCGACCGGGACCGCGACCTCGAGACGATTCGTGCCACCTACGCCCGGTACGCGCGGGAGGGTCGCGGTCGGATCTGGGACCCCCGCAACCCAGGGTTCGCCCGCATCATCCGCGATCGTGACGGGGCACTGAGCGACCTGTTGCGCGCAAGCCTGCCGCCCGAGGGGGGCCGCGTGCTCGACCTCGGCGCCGGGGATGGACGGTTGGCCGAAGTCGCCCGCGCCGCCGGCGTGACGTTCGAGAACTGGACGGGCGTCGATCTGGACCCCGGCGCGGTGGTCCTCGCGTCGGCCGCCATGCCGTGGGCCACGTGGGTGGAGGCATCGGCCGACGAGCTCCCCTTCGAGGATGGCTCGTTCGACGTGGTGGTGGCGTCGACCCTCTTCAGCTCGCTGCCGTCCGCGGATCTCGAGGCCCGGGTGGCGGCCGAGATCGGCCGCGTTCTGTGCCCGGGAGCGTGGCTGCTCTGGTATGACCTGCGTTACGACAACCCGGCCAACCGGGGCGTGCACGGCATCGATCGCCGGCGTCTGCGTGTGCTTTTTCCCGGCTGGTCCGCCCAGATCCGGACCATGACGTTGCTGCCGCCGGTTGCTCGGCGTCTCGGCAGACTTACCGCAGTGTTCTATCGGCCTCTCGAGGCGCTTCCGCTGCTCCGATCGCATTTCGTCGGCCGCATCAGGCGACCTGGAGCGGTACTGACTGCTCCGCGATAGGTCGACGCCGGAGCTCGCCGCGGCCGGCGCGGGCCTCGGCCATTGCGGTCCAAGCAACAGCGGCGATGACGAGCGTGCCCATCACGAAGTGGTAGTAGTGGACGAACGCCTGCTTGCTGAAGAGGAAGAACACGAAGTACATGACCGCAAGTGTGGTGACGTAGGTCGCGGTGGATCGCCCGAGCCGCCACATCACTGCAGCAGCGGTGGGAAACAGCAGCAGGAAACCGGTCCAGGTTGGCAGCCCTGGGCGTTCTCCGTCACCGAGCCAGGCGAGATAGCTCATCGAGTCGCTGCGAAACGGCTGCTCGAGGTGGATGACCACCGTGCTGAACCAGTAGTCCTCCACGTTGCCCAGGATCATTGGCACGCTGACCACCCGCGCGGCCGCCCCACCGTTGAACCTCAACGTCCGGCCGATGACGGA
>JAHWJF010000223.1 GCA_019348515.1 Chloroflexota bacterium
GACGGCGTCAAGGTCATCTTCATGCGGCCAATCGGCGGTAGGTCAGGCGAGGTTCATCTATCACGCACATCTTACCCATTCAGGCGTTCCTGGAAAGCTTTCGCGGTCTGGAGGAGTTGGGTAACGGGGACCGACCTCAACCCGTAATCGTCGCGCTGCTGGCCGTACTGGCGATCGCGGTGATCCCAGCCACAATTCGGTACTACCAGTGGCTGGCCCGACATGTCCTGCCGCGTCTCGTGTCTTTGCCCACCCGGCTCGCCATCGTGATCCTCGGCCTCTGGGTGGCGCTGCCGTGGATTGCTCTGACGGCGGTCGTGTGGATCGCTCGCCGGTGAGTTCACCGCGGCGCCCAGCCGCTGGAGTGCAGCCCCGTCTATGACGATCCAGCAAGCGAACTGTGCGCGCCTTTAGAGGAACCAGATAGCGGACTCGTGACCCGGTCCACTGGCACCGCGTCAGAGTGCGCATCCGATGCTGGGCCACAGAAGCGAACCGCCGCGATGGCAAGGGCCTGGGCTGCGGTGATCAGGTCGTCGACTGGGATGTACTCATCAACCACATGTGCCAACACGCTGCCATTCCCCGGCCCAAAGCCGATCGTCGGCGTCCCACTGAGAGTGAAGGTGGCGCCATCAAACCAGCCGTCCGTCCCCCACACGCGACCGGGGCGGCCGGCAGCGGTGCTCGCGGCCATGGTGATCGAGACGATGGGCTCGTCAGGCGCCACCGCGGCGGCGGGTACCTCCGGGGCCCATTCGATTGTGGGTGGGTTCTCCATGAGCCATGGGTCAGCCTGGGACGCGCGCATCACCCACTCCTCGACTTCATTTCGAACCCTCCCGCCCCAGCCATCGGGGGCAGCTTGCCCGGGGAGGTACGCGATGTGGTAATCCAACCGGCACGAGGCCGGATAGCTGACCATCCATTCCCCTCCGGCAATCATGGTTGGCACGATGTCGCCCGGCGACAGATACGGGTGGTGGTCGATGCCACGCTGACGCCAATCCGTCTCGAGGCGACGCATCGCGTCGGAGATCAGGCTCGCCTTGTCGATGGCGTTAACAGCTCCGCCCTCGCGCCAGTGCGGTTGCGGGCAGCCAGCGTGACCGGAGCGCCCGGGGACGGTGATCGTCGGCATAAGTGAGCCGCGGCAAGCGATCTTGACTTCGAAGTCGGTCGACTCCGGGACGATGCCGGCATCGGCGCGGACACCGTGGGCGACCGCCGCGAGCGCGCCGCAGCCAGTTGACTCTTCGTCGGTCACGGTGCAGATGATAAGGTCGCCCGCCAGGCGCATCCCGAGCGAGGCCAGCACCTCCGCGGCGAAGACCATTGAAGCGATGCCACCCTTCATGTCACAGGAGCCACGACCGTAGAGATTGCCGTCTCGCACCTCGGGCCGGAAAGGGTCGCTGGTCCATTGCTCACGTGGCTCAACCGTGACCACATCGATATGACCGTTGAACAGCAGGCTTTGGCCACCCTCAGCGCCTGCAAAGCGAGCGGTCAATTGTGGACGGCCCTCGAAGCGCAGCCCCCGCGGGGTCATTGGGCTGCCGGCAACATCCTCGGGCGCGGGCTCCCAGACATCCGTCTCTGCCCCGGCGGCGCGCAAACGCGCCGCAAGGTACTTCTGGAGCGCCGCCTCCTCGCGGGCTGGATCGTCGTTGTGCTCGCGGGCGGTGGTATCGAACGCGATCAGATCGGATGCCAGCGCCACAAGCTCGTCACGGCGCCGCGCAATCTCATCCATAATCTGTCGCTCGCTGTCGGTGAGGTTGGTGCTGGTTGTCGCCGACAGCGGCTCGCGGTTGAGCCCCATACGCCTTCCCTGGTCTCCTTCGTTTCACACGCCCAGACGTCGCGATGAGCGGTCGTGCCCCCGCGACGGTCTGGATCGTGTCATCAGATGTATCAGCTTGGCGAACGCGCCACCCTGGGCGCCGGTGACGCTTCGCCCGCAGCGACCGGTGTGACCCCTACGAACTCGGGCTGAAATAGGTGAATCGCAAATCCCGGAAGCCGATCCGGTCCGGGACGTACCCCTGCACATTGGAGCGCACGAACGTCACGCCATTGATGAAGAAGGGGATGATCGCCGGCACCTCCTCGGTCATGATTGCCGCAATCTCACTAGCCAACTCTTTGCGCCTGTCGAAGTCGAGCTCGGCGTCGAATTGCGCCACCAGATCATCGAACTCGGGGTTGGACCAATGGGAGGCGTTCCAGACGGAGTCGGTCGTGTAGGCGGAGGTCAGATACTGACTTGGTGTCGCGCGGCCACCCCAGTTCGTGATGTTCAGCGGCGTCTCTAGCCAATCCGTATTGAAGTAGGTAGCTGCCGGCACGGCGTTGATCTCGATCTCAATACCCGCGGGCCGCAGCATCTCCTGCACTACCGCGGCCATCGCTGGCAGCGGCGTGGTGTCCGAGCTAGTCGTCAAGGTGGCGCTGAACCCATCCGGATAGCCGGCCTCCGCCAGGAGCGCCTTGGCCTGGTCGTAGTCCTGCACGCGCTGGTCGTCAGGTGCTGGGGAGACGGGAAAGACGGGAGCAAACACATTGTCGTTGGCAACTACACCGAGGCCCTGCCAGACACTGGCGATGAGATCCGGTCGGTTCATGCAGAGAGCCATCGCCTGGCGCACCCGCTTGTCGCTGAATGGCTCCTGATCGACCCGCATGAAGATGCCATCGTGGCCGCTGGTGCCGATGGTCAAGGCCGTGATATCGGGATTGCCCTCAAACAGCGGCAATGCCGCGGGGTTGCTGGTCATCTCGATGTCGCCGCCGAGCATAGCGGTGACCGCACTCTCCGACGACAGCGTAATCGCTTCCACGCGATCCAGATACGGCACGCCCGGGAGCCAGTAGTCGGGGTATCGCTCGTAGATGACGCGCTGCTGCGGCACAAACTCGACGAGACGGAACGCACCCGTCCCGATCGGGTTCTCGGCGAAACTCCCAGGCCAATCCGCGGGGAGAATGACCGCCTGATAACTGTTCAGATAGGCGGGAAAATCGACCACCGGCCGGGATAGCGCGAACTCGACGGTGAATTCGTCAACCATACGCACGCCATCCGGAGTCAAGAAATCGAAGGTCGCTTGCGCTGAAGACCCGGAGTCAGGATCGACCAGCCGTTGGAACGTCGCTACCACATCGTCGGCCGTCATCGATTGACCGTTATGAAACGTGACGCCCTCCCGCAGCGCAATAGTCCAGACCTGACCCGTCTCGTCCGGCGTCCAGCTCGTCGCCAACCGGGGCTGGAGATTCCCCTCGTAGTCGGTGTCAACCAGCATCTCGGCCACCTGATGGACCGTCCCGATGCCAGGATCGTCGTTCAACTGGTGCGGCTCGATAGTCGCCGCCGGCTCGACCGAGAACCGGAACGTACCTCCCGGAACTGGGGTCGCGTCTTGAGCCCGTGCCCGGTCGAGATGTGGAACCGCCAGGCCAAGGATGGCTGACCACTTGACGAACTCACGCCGATCAATACGGCCTGCCAGAAACGCGCTCTTCAGGCGGTCTGCATGGTTCTGCGCTTTGATAGTCATCGTCGTCCATCCTTTCGCTCCGCGTGCCGTCGACGTGATTCTGCCATACCTCCTTTTGCCTGTTCGCCAGATCGGCTGGGGGAATCCAGCAGCGATAGGCGTGTCCACTCGCGGTTTGCCGCCACGGCGGCTCCTGTGTTTTGCACTGCTCGCCCAGGATACGCGGGCAGCGGGTATGAAATGGGCAACCGGGCGGAATCTGTGCCGCGCTGGGCATACTGCCCTCCGCCCGGATCCGCACGCGTGCGCCGTCGAGTGTCGGCATGGCTGCCAGGAGCGTTTCCGTATACGGATGATACGGCGGCGCGAACACCTGCTCAACCGGGCCAATCTCGACCAGGTCTCCCAGGTACATGACTCCGACCCGGTCGGCCAGGTAGCGCACCACACCCAGGTCGTGGGAGATGAAGAGGTACGAGACCGCCTGTCGCTGCTGAAGATCGGCCAACAGGGTGAGGATCGTTGCCTGCACCGATACGTCGAGATTGGACACGGGCTCGTCGCAGAGCACCACGTCGGGATCACCGGCGAACGCCCGGGCAATGGCCACCCGTTGCCGCTGTCCGCCACTGAGGCCACTGGGATAGCTATCCAGCAGCGTAGCGTCGAGATGAACCATGCGCGCCAGCTCGTCCACCCGCTCCCGCAGCGCGGCGCCGCGTCTGTCGGTCAGCGCCTTCACCGTGCGTCCCAGCATCTGACGCACTGGCTGGCGCGGATTCAGGGTCGCCTCTGGGCTCTGGAACACCATTTGAATCCGTTTGATGAGGGTATGCTCGCGCTTTTCGACGGGTCGTGAGATGTCATGGCCATCCAGTGTAACGGCGCCGTTGTTCAGGGCCAAAAGACCAGCAATAGTCCGCGCGAGCGTGGACTTTCCGCTGCCGGACTCACCGACGAGCCCGAAGATTTCTCCCTGGTGCACGGTGAAGGACACGTCATTGACCGCACGGACTGTGCCGGCCGCCGTACCGAAATGCACCTCCGCATGGGATACCTCGAGCAGCGGCGTCTCCTTCCGAATCGGAGTCACGGGCCGTGGGATGACACCGAGATCGCGATTCGGGGTTTCGACGTGTGGGATCTCGACTTCGGGCCAGTAGAAACACCGCGCATGCCGCCCAGGCGTCGTGGCAAACAACGCGGGTTTCTCCTGCCGGCAATGCTCCCGGGCAAGCGGGCACCGTGGCGCGAAGGCGCAGCCCGGAAGCTCCTCACCGAGACCAGGCATGCGACCAGCGATGGGCACGAGCGGGTCGGTGTCCTTGCGCATCCCAAAGCGCGGAACACAGGAGAGCAGGCCGGCGGTGTACGGGTGCTGCGGCGAGGAAAACAGCTCCCGTGTTGGTCCCTCCTCGACCAACTCGCCAGCGTAGAGCACGCCAACGTGATCGCAAAGCTGAGAGACCACGGCCAGGTTATGGCTGATGAGGAGGATTGCCGCGTCGAACTCGCCGCGAATTGTCGCGATCAGGTCGAGCACTGCCGCTTCGACCGTGGCATCGAGTCCCGTCGTTGGCTCGTCGAGGATCAGCAGCGAAGGATTGTCGGCCAGGGCCATGGCGATGATGACCCGCTGCTGCATACCGCCGCTGAGCTGATGGGGATAGCGCCGGGCAACGTCAGCAGCACCGGGCATGCGCACGCGCTCGAACATCTCCACGGCGGCGGCAAACGCCGGGGCACGGTCAAGATCCTGATGGGCCGCAAAGACCTCGGCGACCTGATCACCAACCGTCATGGTCGGGTTGAGCGCGGCGCCCGGATCCTGATAGACCATAGCGATCCGGTTGCCACGCAGACGTTGCAGCTCCCGCGTGGACAGACCCAGGATATCCCGCCCGTCGAACATGATCCGGCCCGCCGCCACCCGGCCATTCGCTGGCAGGTAGCGCATGATGGCGAGCGCGATCGTGCTCTTGCCGGAACCGGATTCTCCAACCAGGCCGTACGCCTCCCGGGGATTGATCGCGAAGGAGACATCGCGCACGGCGATCTCGCGCTTCTCGCCGCGATACGTGACGGTGAGGTCCTCGACGGTGAACAACGGCGCGAGGCTCGTGCCCACGTGCGTCCGCGCGATCTGGCCACTCATGCCCGCATGCCCCGGCGCAATCCATCGGCAACCAGGTTGATCGCCACCACCAGCGAGCCAATCGCCACGGTCGGTGCCAGAACGATCGCCGGATTGATCGTGAGGTAGAGGCGGGTCTCGTTGATCATGGCTCCCCAGTTGGATGAGGGAGGAGGAACGCCGAGACCAAGGAAACTGAGTGACGCCACGGCGAAGATGGCGTAACCGACGCGAACGGTCGCTTCGACGACGATGGGGCCGACGATGTTGGGCAGGATCTCCGTGAGCATGATTTCAGGACCGCGAGCCCCCCGCAGGCGAGCCGCGGCAATGTAGTCGAGGTTGCGAATCGAGAGCGCGGCGGCGCGCACGACCCGGCCTGTCAGCGGGATGAAACCGAGGCCGATGACCAGGACCACATTACGAGCGGAGGAGCCCATGAGGGCCAGGATCAGCAACACCAGGATGATGAACGGGAGGGCCATGATGGCGTCCAGGATGGGCCGCGGGACGGCGTCGTCCCCGCCGCCGGGGGTGGC
>JAHWJF010000224.1 GCA_019348515.1 Chloroflexota bacterium
CCCCCCTCGACCGGCAGACCCAGATCCTGCCGCAGGCGGGCGAACTCTTCGACAAACGCTGCTCGCATCCCTCTGCGCTCGTGCTCTGGGAGGAACGCCACGTCGACCGCGTTGAGCGCGATACGCTGCAGGCCGTCGGCATCATAGCCCCAGTGCCGAGCCAGAACGCGGAATTCGTCGGTCAACGTCGTCCCGAACAAGGGCGGGTCGTCTGAGTTGACGGTCACCAGGACTCCAGCCTCGTCGAACGCCCGGAAGGGGTGGTCGGCAAAGCTGGAGACAACGCCGGTGCAGAGGTTGCTCGTCGGGCAGAGCTCGAGAGGAATGCGATCCCGCGCGAGCCGCTCCACCAGCTCGGCATTGTCTGCGGCACGGACCCCGTGCCCGATCCGCTCGGCCCCAAGGAAGTCGAGTGAATCACAAATGGTGGCATGTCCGGTGGTCTCGCCGGCGTGGGCGACGGTGTGCAGCCCGGCCGCTCGGGCCCGCGCGAAATCGGCGACAAAGGGCGCGGGCGGATAACCGACTTCATGTCCGCCAAGGCCCAGGGCAACGACGCCATCGTCGGGCGAAAGCGGCGCAATCCAGTCAACCGTTTGCGTGACTGAGTATGGGCTCGTCTCGCTGTCGCGAACGCCATCCGCGATCCAGCGCATCTCAACCCCCCAGCGTTGTCGTGCGTCAGACCGGCCACGGTTCATTCCAGCCAGCATGTGATGAAAGTCGAGACCACGTTTGCGGACATTCGTTTCCGGGTTGAAGTGGATCTCGAGGTAGCGGATGTTCTGCGCCGCCGCATCCTCGCCCAGCTCGGTGACGATCGTGGCGAAGTCCTCGGGTGTACGCAGGCACGAACAGACGGCGATATACACGTCGATGAAATGCGGAAAATCACGGAAGCGGAAGAACTCGCGGAGACCGGCCTCGTCATTGGCTGGCGGTGCCACGCCATTACGCCGGGCTAGTTCCAGGAGCGTGGCCGGACGGACAGAGCCCTCTAGGTGGACGTGAATCTCCGCCTTTGGCATGCGCCGGATAAAGATGTCCAATTGAGGGTCGATCGGGGTGGCAACCTCAGACATCGTACGGCGCTCCGAATTGACCGGACAGGACATCGCCGCGGCATGCTAGCATCCCCGCGGGGAAGATCCCGCCGCCGCGCCCCGCGGGCCGGCGGGCTGGAAAGGCGCGATTCCTTGCACGGGAACCGGAGAGCGCTCCGGAGGGCACAGTCGTGGCGTTGGGAGCCGCCCGGTGTGGACGCTGCCGTTGGCGACGAAGCCGCCGACCGGCGGTGGGCAGAGGCGCGAACCAAGTCGATCGCCTGGGCGGCAGGGGTAGTCGGTGACTCGCGCGTCGTCTATTTAGACACAGAGACGACCGGCTTCGGACCACGCGCGGAGATCGTCGACATTGCAGTCGTCAGCGCCGCCGGTGAAGTGGTGCTGGAGTCGCTGGTGCAGCCGAGCCGGCGCATCCCGGCCGACGCGACCGCAATCCACGGAATCAGGAATGCGGATGTGAGGAACGCCCCCGCTTGGTGCGACCTGTACCAGGATCTGCTGCGCGTGCTGGCTGGCCGGCGCATCATCGTCTACAACGTGATCTTCGATCGCCAGATGGTGAACCAGGCGTGCGAACGCTATACGCTAGCCGCTCCTGCCGCCGACTGGGAATGCGCCATGCGCAAATATGCCGGTTTCCATGGGAACTGGGATCCCGGTAAGCGCTGGTACCGTTTTCAGAAGTTGGAACACGCCGTTCTCACCTTCGGGGCCCAGCCGGGCGGGCACCGCGCCGCCGCCGATGCCTTCGCCTGCCGCGCCGTAGTGCTGGGTATGGCCGCGACGCCGCCCCCGAAGCGAGAGGATGGCGCGAGCGTTGTCGCTCCACGGGACGCGGGAAGCTCCGCGGAACACGCTGCCGCGAATTCCACGGAGCCCCGTGATGCGCCGCGAGGCGAGTTGGCTGCCGTCCAGAAACCCTTGGATACGTACGCGCGCTGGATGCGCGCCGCACGCGCCTTCACCACGCTGCTGGACGAGTTGCCGGCGGACCTGCGGGAGCGCCCGGGCGCATGCGGTGACTGGTCGGTGCGCGAGGTTGTGGCCCACTGCGCCGCCTGGGAGTGGGAGGGGGCGCGCCGGCTGCGGCTGATTGCCGCCGATCCGACGCTTCCCGATGCGGTCTACAACATCGATGGTTTCAACGCGGCTAGCGTTGCCGTCCGGGCCCGCCAGGATTGGACGAGGACGCTGGACGAGTTGAGCAAGGCGAGCAACACCCTCGCCAAGGCGGCGAGTCTCCGGTTGGAGGACACGCGCACCCAGGAGTGGCTGCTCGGCCGGGCGGCCGATTTTGAAGAACACACCGAGGGGCTTCAACACTGGCTCGCCGAGACGGTGGCTTCAGGTTCGAGAGGTTACGCACATCTCATAAAATAGGCCGCGTGACGCGATTTTCTCCTTGAATTCGGTGACCCCGTGGCATAGAATGTCTGTGCTAGTTCGGATCCAAACAATCCGGCTAGCCCCCCGACTGGCGGTCCGGCTCCCCCTTCCCTCCCCGGACCGTCAGCGTTTTATTAGCCCGTTCCCACAGCATTGGAAATGGTGATTGTGTCCGGGCTTTATGGCTTTTCGCCCGTTATCGTAGTCATGGCGGGACCGTCCTCGACGATCTCGCCGTTGGGCCAGGCGTGCGGGCCGTGGTGGCTGAAGGCGCAGAGCAGGAGGATGTCCGGCCGGCGCGCGACGATGGCCGCGGCGATCGTCGCGGCGCCAGAGTGGGACTCGACGGGAAACGTTGCCGGGAGGAAATGCGCGGCGCGGCTGCAATAGACGCGTTCGATACCATCTCCCCAGCCCGCGTAGCGCTGGTCGCTGCCGCGCCTGCGCCGGGAATCCTGCGGAGTTCGCCCGGAGGGTGCTCCCACTCCAGGCGCGCTGCCGGGCTCTCCGCGCTGCTGGGTCGGCCCTTTGCGGTCGGGAGGTCTGGTTCCCTCGTCACGTGCCCGGCCGCGCTCGGCTGATCCGTCCACGGCATTCCTCTTTCCACAGTCAGGTGGTTTCGGATCCCTATGGTACCAGGGGACGGCATGAGCACAGCGCTCTACACCACGTGGGGTTCTCAAGCCCAGCACGCGTCGTGCCGCCGGTCCGGCAGGGAGCACACTGATCGGACGAGCCGGCGGGCGGTCCCGTGGTGGAGCCGCCAGCGTTACTCACCCCGGTGCAGCATTGCGTATCCGTGGTGCGGGGCGAGGGCAACCCATTACCGGTGGGCGGCGGTGGCAGCCCCGCCCGTTTTATATGTGGCCGGGGCTGCCACAGTCCCGCCGCCCCGGCTGAGGAATTGACGCAGGCGGAGCCGTCGCTCAGCCCGGAGTAGCACTACTACTCGTCATTGCTGGTCCAAGAGGCTTGCGGGTGCCCGTGCGCACCGTCTTGCCCTTTTGCTCAGTCAGCGAGTATGTGCGACCGATGGTGACCAGTCAGACGCCTCACATCGAGCACTCACCGGTGACCCGCCCCGCTGGGCCGCTTCAACGCGCATTGTCAGTTACGACATTGCTGTCCTTGCGAAGTCGATCCCTGGCCCGGTCCTCCCGGTCAGGCCTGGCAGAAGCCACTGGTGTTGCAGTGCTGTCCCGTCGGGCACGTTCCTTGAGTGTTATTCGCCGGGGTGCATGCTAAGGGCTGACTCTGACACTGACCAGAGGTGTTGCAGAGCTGCCCCACCGGGCAGCTCCCTTGGGTGCCGGCTGTGCCGGTACAGCCGGCTACACAGATGGCGTTCGGGTTACAGATCTGCCCTTGCGGGCACGAGCCTTGGGTGTTATTCGCCGGGTTACACCCGACGCCCTGACCCTGACACTGACCACTGGTGTTACAAATCTGCCCCTGCGGACACGAGCCCTGGGTGTTATTGGCCGGGCTGCAGCCAGCCACACAGTTGCTGTTGGTGTTACAGATCTGCCCCGCCGGGCACGATCCCTGGGTGTTATTGGCCGGGCTACAGCCCACTTGATTGGCGCAGCCGCTTACGTCTTTGCAGCGTCCCCGGTAGGAGCACTCATGCCGCCGGAGAACCTTCTTGGCCTTCTTTTTGATGACATTGATTTGGTTGCAGGACGCCGCTCGCTCGTTGGCACAGTCACAAATCTTGACCCGTTTCACGTCCCCGAGCCTTTTGGCCTTCGCCGCCTCCGGTGCCACCACCCGCGTTACCCCGACGAGGGCGGCGGCACTCGCGACCAGTCCCCGCAGCGCCGTCGCCCGCGTCAATGGCGTGGTCGCCAATCGCTTGCTCAACTGATCGAACTGGGTCCCGTCCATCGCGTTTCTGTCCTTCCTCGTTCAGCGATCGTGTGGGATCGTCCGCATTCGCGATCGCATCCTCTCCTGCCACTGGGGATGCGCGCGTCGGAATACCCAGATCCTCCGACCCCTTTTTCCGATCAACTACCATCCTATACACCCGTCGCACGTTTTTGGATCTCGCGCTCCTCTCAGGACGGCGTCATCACAGTCTAGAGTGAGTGGCCACAATTTCGCTTCCAGGGGCATCTTCATGCGCAGGATCGCCGGTCGACAGTACAGGCATCTGCATCGCTGACATAGGCGTTGAATGCAACAACGTGAGAAGCCGTCGTGAGCCGACGCTCAGCGTGGATAGCCACGTCCTCGCCGAGCCGAGAGAAGTCCGTGCGAGGCCCCGCTTCGTGTGTTGATGGAATTCTGCTATGCCCTACTACGGCAAGATCACCGCGACCGAAAACGGGGTCGAAGGAACCTGGCTCATCGAGCTGGGCGACGACGGTATCCCGACGGCGGACTTCAGGTTGATTCCACCCGAATCGATGCCAGACGTCGTCCCGGTGTGGACGATTCATCTGAAGGAAAGTACGGATCCAGAGGCCGCTTTCTCCCGGGACGAGGTTGCTCGGATCGCCCAGATGAAGATGGTGCGGAGCATGGCCCGATTACAGGGACGCGACGCCGGGAGCTAGCGTCTGCTGCGCGGCGCCAATCGCGATCACCAACGCGGACGGCAATCAGATTTGCTCGCCTTTCTTCCGATCGAGCGCAAGAGACCAAAGAGGAGAGAAATGTCGAAAACGGCGCGGAGACGCTGGTCGGGATACGCTTCCTGTTAGTTACGCCGGGCTAATGGTACTATCGCGCCATCTGGCCCGCCGGGCACGGTTTCAAGTGTTGCCGTGATACCCGCACCTTTCTCCGCCGCGTCCGGAGCGCAACCGCGTGCCCAAACAAATCGGCATTGATCTCGGGACGGCCAACGTCCTCGTCTTTCTCCGTGGTCGCGGCATCGTGATCAACGAGCCGTCGGTCGTCGCCATCTCCGCCAAGGACGGCAAGGTCAAAGCGGTCGGGCTGGAAGCGCGCAACATGCTCGGCCGTGAGCCGCGCGAGACGATCGAGGTCGTGCGCCCGATGCGCGACGGGGTGATCGCCGACTATGTCGTCACCCAGGAGATGCTGCGCTACTTCATCAACAAGAGCTGTGGCCGCTTCTCGCTGGTGCGGCCGGAAGTCATGATCTGCGTTCCGGCCGGGGTGACCGGGGTGGAGCGCCGCGCGGTGCGCGATGCCGCCCTGGCGGCAGGGGCGCGCAAGGCGTTTCTCATCTCTGAACCGCTGGCGGCGGCGATCGGCGCGCGCGTGCCGGTAGCCGACCCCTCCGGCAACATGATCATCGATATCGGCGGTGGCACCACCGAGGTGGCGGTGATCTCCCTCAACGGCATCGTCGTCGCCCGTTCGTTGCGCGTCGGTGGCAACCGGTTCGACGAGGCGATCGCCAACTACATCAAGCGTAAGTACAACCTGCGCGTTGGCGAGCGGACGGCCGAAGAGGTCAAGATCGCCATTGGCAGCGCCATGCCGGTGGACGAGGACATTCGCATGGAGGTGCGCGGCCGCGACGAGGTGGCTGGTCTGCCGAGGACGATCCAGATCCATGCCAACGAAGTGACTGACGCGATTACCGAACCGTTGGAGGCGATTATCGGCGCCGTTCGCGCGGTGCTGGAAGAGACGCCCCCCGAGCTCTCGTCCGACATCATTGATAAGGGGATGATCCTCACCGGTGGCGGCGCCATGCTGCGCCACCTGCCGGACCTGCTGATGGAGGTCACCGGTGTGCCCTGCTA
>JAHWJF010000225.1 GCA_019348515.1 Chloroflexota bacterium
GGACGGGCCGTACCAGGACCCGATCGGTAATCCCTGGTACCTGATCACGGATGGCGCGGTCACGGGGTTCGTTAGCGGTTGGTACCTCAGTCGCGCGGATCAACCTGGCGAGGATCTCGCCAAAACTGACATCCCGTCCAAAGTCACGGTCCCCGGAATGGCCTCCGGTACGTTCGACTACCCGCTGCAGTCCTGGGTCTTCACGCAGGCGTTCGGCTGCAGCCCGTACTGGTTCGAGCCCTGGGACAGCGCGATCGGTTGCAACTACCACAACGGCATCGACCTCGCGGCAGACGCCTACACCCCGCTCCTCGCCGCCGATGGGGGAACCGTCGAGTATGCCGGATGGTGCGACTGCGGCCTCGGCTATTACGTCAAGATCGACCACGGCAACGGGTTCAAGACTCTCTACGGGCACATGGCCGAAACGCCGTGGGTCTCGGCAGGGGACTCCATCGCCAAAGGGGACGTCATCGGCCCGGTTGGCAGTACCGGGATATCAACGGGGCCCCACGTCCACTTCATCGTGGAGGTGAACGGGGTAGCCCAGGATCCGCTGGCGTACCTTTCATAGCCTCATTCACTAAGCAATCGCGGACGGGCGGGGTGCATCACTCCGCCCGTCCCGGCGTCTCTTTCACCGATCTTTTGCACCCGGTCGATGCGCTATGATGGCCCTGCTTTCCAGCCTGCTGTCGACTATCGTTGCACGCTCGGTGGCGAGTTCGACCGCGGTTACCTGGCCGGTCTCACCCATTGGCGCCGGGCCTCGGGCGCGGCAACCGGCTCTGTTTTCACCTCCCGGAGACTGTCATGGATGCGGGGTTACAGATTCACGGACCAGTTGACTCAGAGCTGGAGACCATTCTGAGTCCAGAGGCGTTGGCATTCGTCGCTGCCCTCCAGCGCCGCTTCAACCCGCGCCGGCAAGAGTTGCTTCAAGCGAGAGAAGAGCGGCAGGCTGCCATCGACGCGGGCGCTGAGCTCGGGTTTCTTTCGGAGACGCGTTCCGTGCGGGATGCGGAGTGGCAGGTCGCCCCCGCACCCGCCGATCTCCTCGACCGCCGGGTCGAGATCACCGGACCCTGCGATCGCAAGATGGTCATCAACGCGCTCAACTCCGGTGCCAAGGTTTTCATGGCGGATCTGGAGGACGCGTCGTCGCCGACCTGGAGTAATGTGGTTGACGGTCAGAAGAACCTGTACGACGCCGTGCGGCGCACGATCTCGTTCCAGAACCCGGATGGTCGCGAATACTCACTGAATGCCGAGACCGCCACCCTCCTCGTCCGGCCACGGGGCTGGCATCTTGACGAGCGGCACGTCACGGTCGATGGCGAACCCGTCTCCGGCAGCCTGTTCGATTTCGGGCTCTATTTTTTCCACAATGCGGGAGAACTCATCGACCGCGGCTCGGGGCCGTACTTCTATCTGCCCAAGTTGCAGAGCCACCTTGAAGCTCGTCTCTGGAATGACGTCTTCACCTTTGCTCAGGATGCTCTCGGGATTCCCCAGGGCACCGTTCGCGCCACAGTACTGGTTGAGACCCTGCCCGCCGCGTTCGAGATGGACGAGATCCTCTACGAGCTGCGCGATCACGCCGCCGGTCTCAACGCGGGACGCTGGGACTACATCTTCAGCGCGATCAAGACCTTCAGCAGCCGGCAGGGAAACGTGTTGCCCGATCGGGCACAGGTCACCATGACCGTGCCGTTCATGCGCAACTACTCTCTGCTTCTGGTGAAGACATGCCACCGCCGGGGAGCGCACGCGATCGGCGGTATGGCGGCGTTCATCCCATCCCGTCGCGACGCGGCTGTCAACGAAACCGCGTTCACCAAGGTGCGAGAGGACAAGGAGCGAGAGGCGGGCGACGGGTTCGACGGCACCTGGGTCGCGCACCCCGGACTCGTTCCAGTCGCCATAAAAATTTTCGACCGCGTGCTCGGCGACGGTCCTCATCAGAAAGAGCGGCAACGCGACGACGTTCAGGTCGAGGCGGCGCAGCTCACGGACCTGACGGTTCCGGGTGGCGAGATCACCGAGGCCGGAGTTCGCGCCAATGTCAGCGTCGCACTGCAATACCTGAACGCCTGGCTCCTCGGAACTGGCGCAGCGGCGATCAACAATCTGATGGAGGACGCCGCCACCGCGGAGATCTCTCGCGCCCAGCTCTGGGAGTGGATCCGCAATGGCGCCACCACCGAGGATGGCGAGCCGATTACCCGTGAGCGCTATGCTCAGATCCGCGACGAGGAGCTAGCCAAGCTCGGCGGCACCGAAAGCGGCCGCTACCACGACGCGGTCGAGATTCTCGATGGGTTGGTGATGGCCGAGGAGTTTGCTCCGTTCCTCACGATCCCCGCGTATGCCTACCTCGACTAACTTCATGACTACGACCGGCTCTCGCTGGCGCATGAGTGAGATCAACACCCTCGATCGCAAGTCGTTCGTGGAACGGCTTGGATTCCTGTTCGAGGGATCGCCCTGGATTGCGACTGAGACCTGGGACTCTCGTCCATGGCGCACTCGAGAAGCACTTCACGCGGCACTCCTGGAAGTTGTGGCGCGTGCCAGCCAGGAGCACCAGCTGGCGTTGATCCGAGCACACCCTGATCTCGTGGGCCGAGCCGCGCTCGCCGGAACGCTCACCCGTGAATCGACCGCCGAGCAACGCGCCGCCGGCCTTGACCCGGGAGCCTTGACGGACGATGAGATTGCTCGCTTTCAGGAAGCAAACACGGAGTACCAACGCCAATTCGGCTTCCCGTTCGTCATCTGCGCCAGGGACAACCAGAAGGCCACCATCCTGAACGCTCTCTCCGAGCGGCTGGGCAACGACCGTCGCACGGAGATCGAGACGGCGCTTCGGGAAATCGGGAAGATCGCCTGGCACCGTCTCGCCGACACCGTCGACGATGACCCAGGAACATCTCCCAGCGGGATCGGCGACGAGTTCACGTTCGAGGTCTCGTACGGAAAGCAGGGTGTTCCTGTCTATCGTGTCTTTGCGACCCCGCTGCGCGACGTCTCGCCGATCCCAGAGTCGTCGTTTACCGGTCGTGACAACAATCTGCTAGCCTGCGAAGTCGACGTCGAGGTCTTTGGAGACGAGTTTCTTCCCGCCTACACACAGGGCGACAACAGGATGCTCGTTGCGACTGATAGCATGAAGAATTTCATCATTCGAGAGTCCCTCGCCTACACCGGCGCAACCATGGAAGGTCTCCTCCATTTTCTGGGTGTCGGCTTCGCCACCACCTATCCTCAGATGCACACCCTCACGCTGAGCGGCCGGGAGATTCCCTTCGCCCCGGTGGTCGTTCCGGGTGCGGATGGCCATCACCGACCCGGTGGGAACGTCTTCAGTCACCATCGAGGCGAACGCGCATGCGCTTCGGTCTCGGTCGACAAGCGAGGAGACGCGGTCGCGGTTACTGGTCACGGATGCGGTATCACGGGCATCGAGCTGATGAAGCTAACAGGGAGTGCGTTCACCAGCTTTGTCCGCGACGATTACACCACCCTCCCTGAGCGCGGTGACCGCCCTCTGTACATCTCCATGGATGTCGGCTGGCGCTATACCGACCATCGGGACTTCCTCGATCTCAGGAAGCGGCGCTATGTCCCGCCCGAGCAGATGCGCGACCTCATCGCGGCGACGTTCGACGAGTTTGTTTCGGAATCGATCCAGCACCTTTTGCATGAAATGGGTCATCGTGCGCTGAAACGCTTTCCGCAGTTGGCGGAGATGCGCTTCGATGCCCTGAACCGCACCCGCGACCCGTACGGTCAGCGCGAGGACGATCCCCGGGTGAAGGTCTACAGCGATCCGTTCAACGCCTACGGCCGGCTGACCCTCGTCATGCGCCGGGGCGCATAGCCGGCAATCGCGAGCCCGAGCAGGAGACCTTGTCGATGCCAGGACGACTCACCACCCACGTGCTGGACATGGTCCATGGCCGACCGGCCACGGGCGTGGCGATCGAGCTTTTTCGCATCGAACCCGAGAATGATCTCCGCGAGCGATTGATCGTCGTCCGCACGAATGCGGAGGGACGCACGGACGGTCCCCTCCTGGCCGGCGATGCCCTGCGGGCGGGGCTTTACGAACTCGTCTTCAGTCTCGGCGACTATTTCGCGGCGGTCGGCCGGGCCAACGCGGCGATCCCATTTCTGGACAAGGTGCCGGTCCGCTTTGGTGTCTCGGACCCCGATGCCAACTACCACATCCCGCTCCTCGCTTCTCCCTGGGCGTACTCGACCTACCGTGGCAGCTAGCACGGCCGACCAATCGTCCGCCTCCAGCCACGTTGCGGGGGCGGCCCGCGTGATGGGCCGCTGCGATTCGCTGGCCGCCTTCACCGAAGAGCCGGGCCGCATCACGCGCCCGTACGGCACACCATCACTGGCGGCAGCGCGTGACACCGTTGCCCGCTGGATGCGCGACGCGGGCATGGACGTCCGCGTTGACGCCATCGGCAATCTCCGTGGCAGGATCGAAGGATCGGACCGGCCCGCTCCGGCGCTTCTGCTGGGCAGCCATCTCGACAGCGTGCGGGACGCCGGCCGCTACGACGGTCCGCTCGGGATCCTGGTTGCCATCGAAGCCGTCGCGAGGCTCCGCGCCCGGCAGCAGTCCCTACCATTCCCGATCGAAGTCCTCGCCTTCGCGGATGAAGAGGGCTTGCGCTTTCAGACGACGTATCTCGGGAGCTGCGCGCTGGCAGGCGCCTTCGACCCGGCATTCCTCGAGCTCACCGATGGGGACGACGTGACCCTACGCGAAGCGATGGCCGGCTTTGGCAATCCCCATGCGCTGGCGGACGCGGTGCTGCGACCCAATGAGGCATTTGCCTACGTCGAGGCCCATATCGAGCAGGGACCGTATCTGGAGTCAGTAGACCTCCCAGTTGGAGTCGTCACGGGGATCTCCGGTCAGAGCCGGATTCTGGCCTCGTTCAAAGGCGTCGCCGGGCACGCGGGTACCGTGGCGATGGACCTTCGCCGCGATCCCCTGCCCGCCGCCGCCGAAATCGTCCTGAGTGCCGAGAACCTGGCCCGACAGACGCCCGGGCTGCTAGCGACGGTTGGGACCATCGACGCTACACCCGGCGCGAGCAATGTCATTGCCGGTCAGGTTCGCTTCTCCCTTGATGTCCGTCACCCCGACGACGCTGTCCGCAACGATGCCGTGCGCGGCCTGGAGCGTCAGACACGGGAGATCGCTGCTGCCCGCGCGCTGGGCGTGGAGTGGCGCGTTGCGCGCGAGCACCCCGCCGTCCACTGCGACGCGCCTCTTACCTCACGATTGGCCGAAGCGGTGTCGGCGGCCGGCCTACCGGTCGAGCTCCTGCCCTCCGGCGCGGGTCACGATGCGGTGGTGATGTCTGAGGCTGTGCCCGTGGCCATGCTCTTCGTCCGCTGTGGGGAGGGTGTCAGTCATCACCCTGCCGAGTCGGTGACGACGAATGACGTCGCCGTCGCGATCGACGTTCTCGACGAGTTCATCAGCGCGCTGACCGACGAGCGCCGTCAATGACTAGGTTCGACCTCCTCGTGCGTGGCGGTGCGGTCGTGAGCCCCGAAGGTGTCACCATCTGCGACGTGGCGGTACGCGATGGCAAGATCGCCGAGGTTGCGGCGGATATCGTGGGAGCCGGGCGCGAGGAGATCGATGCCCGAGGGCTGCATGTCTTCCCAGGAGTCATCGACGTTCATGTCCATTTCAACGAGCCGGGACGAACCGACTGGGAAGGATGGGCGACTGGCTCTGCGGCGAGCGCCGTTGGTGGCGCCACCGCTGTGGCGGAGATGCCCCTCAACGCCCATCCACCGGCGCTCGACTCTCCATCCCTCGTCGCTAAGCGGGCCGCGGCCGAGGCCAGTTCCTTCGTTGACTTTGCGCTCTGGGGCGGATTGACGCCGGGCAACCTGGATCGCATGGAGGAGCTCGCGGCACGCGGAGCGATCGGCTTCAAGGCCTTCATGTCGAACTCGGGTATCGACGATTTTCCTGCGGCCGATGACGCCACCCTGTTGGAGGGAATGCGGCGCGCGGCGACGCTTAGGTTGCCGGTCGCCGTGCATGCCGAGAACGACAGACTCACCGCGGCCCTTGCGGCCAAGGCGATCGCGGAGGGGCATACCACGCCTCG
>JAHWJF010000226.1 GCA_019348515.1 Chloroflexota bacterium
ATGTTTCGCTACACCCTGGATCCGGAGTTTGACTGGAGCGGGCAGATTGAGCTCGTGCCGGATGCGGGATACGTTGCTCTCCAGCCAGAGCCGTTCATCGCGGAGATCGCGGCGGCGACCGGTATCCCGGAGCACGATGACGTCTAGCGTGGCAGCGTACCGTCGTGTCATCCTGACGAACTGCACGTGCACGTTGCAGGAAAGATCTCGTTCCGCCGCCGAGCACGCGCCGGGATGAGATGCCGCACGTTCGCCAGCGCTCGGCAGGACATGATTGCCATGACGCGCTTCAGCGCGATCTCATCTCACGAGAGGAGTCTCTGCGACTATGCCTGACGATCGGCCCATGGTCATGGCATCGACCTTCCGCGCCTGGTGGCAGAGCCTTGCCGATCAGGATCCAGACCTCGTCACTCCAGGGAATACCCTTGCGGCACAAGAGCTCTGGTCCACCCTCGTCACGATCGGCAAACGCAACAGGGCCGTTATCGTCGAGCACCCGGGCGACGATCCAACCGTTGGCGGATGGCCGGAGCTGGATCCAGACTTTGACTGGAATGGGGACATCGCCATCGACGATGACGCGCCAATCGCGGAGATCGAGCACGCAACCGGCATTTCGGATGAAGAGCCGCTGGCATGACCGGGCCAGAGAAAACCACTCATCGAGAACGGCGACTGGCGCGCTCGACCACGGGCAGCTGATGCCGGTCTGGATCGGCTGGACGGCCGGGTACGCCCTGGCCATCTGGGGCCTTGATGCAGCCTACGCCTTAGCCGAGCCGTGGCTGAACCAGGCGAACCGTCGCGTCCAGGAGGTTGCGGAAGGGGTCCGGTTTCTGATCCCGCTCGTGCTTGCATCCCTCATTGGGTTCCGGCTGCATGCCTGGTGGTGGGTGCTGAGCCCCGTGGTAGCCGTCATGGTGACGATGCTCACTTTCACCGTAGCCGGCTATCTGAAACAGCCGCCAGCCGATCACCGGCAGGCAACTACGGGGCTGATCTTCGGGGTCGGCGCGACGGCGTTCGATGCTGCGGCGGCCACGTTCGCCGCCTTCGCCGGTGTCGTGATTGGCCGGTGGTGGCCTGGCGCTTTAGCGGTGCACCGGTGGAAGGACTCAGCGACTCCTCACCGCCGGTTCTGCCGGCGTCCCCAAATAATCGCCGTCACAACCACGGCACGAAAAGGAATACCTGGGCCGATCACATGGGTGATCCCGCTGATCGTCCCAGGTGCGTTTACGGCCTACTTTGCTAGGATGAAAGGCTCGCGCGAGAAGTGTCCGGCAGGGTGCTCCAAACTGCGCAGCGAGGAGAGAAAGGTCAATGCCAGACGCTGCTTCATCAGTAGCGCATGCCCCTTCACGGGGCGTGAGCCGCCGCGCCCTCCTGCGCGGTGCCGGCGTCGGTGCGGCGGGGTTGTCTGCTGCCCCATGGCTGAGGCATGCCGCCGCCCTCGAGACGGCTACGCCGGTTGCGGGAGTTGGCGACAGCGCCTGGTACGATCTTGCCAACCGCCTCCGCGGCCGGCTCCTCCGTCCTCGCGACACCATGTATCCGGCGGCGACGGTGATCAACGCCACCCGCTATATGCGAGACCGCCCCGACGGGATCGCCATCTGCGCCGCGCCCGAAGATGCGGCGGTCTGCGTCACCTGGGCCCGGGACAACGGCGTTCCGTTCGCGGTCCGCTCGGGCGGGCATAACTACGGCGGATTCTCCAATTCCGACGGCCTGGTGATCGACGTCAAAGGGATGCGCTCCGTGAGCGTCGATCCCGCAACGGGCACCGCGACCGTGGCCGGAGGCGCGAACAATGCGGATGTGGGGGACGCGCTCACAGCGTACGGGGTCTACTTCCCAGGCGGCCGCTGTCCGACGGTCGGGGTGTCCGGGCTGACACTCGGTGGGGGCTGGGGATTCAGTAACCGCTACCTCGGTATGACCTGCGACAGCCTCCTTTCGACCGAGGTCGTCGCGGCCGGCGGGGACATCGTCACCGCGTCAGCGACGGAGCATCCCGATCTCTTCTGGGCGGTGCGTGGTGGGGCAGGCGGCAATTTCGGCGTCCACACCTCGTTCACCTACACGCTGGTACCGACGAGGGATGTTACGGTCTTCCAGCTCTCCTGGTCCGGCGGGGGTACCGCGGCCTTGCTCGATGCCATCATGCGGATGCAGTTGGCTGGCCCGCGCGAGCTCGGGCTGCGCGTCGCGGTGCGGTCGCAATCCCGGATGCCCCTCTCCCAGCCGGCGCCGTTGGATATCGATCTGATCGGGCTCTACTGGGGGCCACCGGCCGACGTCGAGGAGTTGCTGGCACCGGTGGAGCGCGTCCAGCCCGCCGCCGCGCGCACCGTCGCGGGGATGGGGTTCCCGGCCGCCCGTGCCTTCCTCTCCGCCACCACCCCGGAAGGGTCGTATCAGGTCAAGACGGGGTTTGTCCAGGGGGCGCTGCCGGCCGAGGGCATCGTGACGATGCTGGAGTGGATCAGCAGCATGCCGGGGGTGCCATCCCGGGCACAGGAGAGTACCGCGGGGCTCTACTGCTGGGGCGGCAAGGTCAATGATCTGGCGCCGGACGCCAACGCCTTCGTCCACCGCAACGCCGATTTTCTTTTCAAGTGCGAGGTACTTTGGGAGCCGGAGGATGATCCCGATCTGATCGTCGCCAATCTCGACTGGGTGGAGGGCTACCACGCGGCGATGCAGCCCTACTTCTCCGGCGGGGCCTACCAGAACTTCACGGACCGCGGTCAAGCCGATTGGCCCCGCGCCTACTACGGCCAGAACCTGGAGCGGCTGGTAGAGGTCAAGCAGGCGTGGGACCCGCACAATCTGTTTCGCTTTCCGCAAAGCATCCCAACCACGCTCTGATACAGAATCCGAATCATCACGGCGCACGCCCTCACCCCCCTCTCCCGCCGTGGCGAGAGAGGGGGAACCGGCTGTCGGGCGTGACCAACCCCGGCAGTTTCCAGCCAGAGTCCGGATGCGAGCGCTATGCCGGATCGCCATTGCCCGCCGCGTTTGCACGCGCGGCCTTGACGCGTTCGAAGAACGCGAAATCGGCCGCCTGCGGCGCCAGCGGGTTTCCCTCGAAGGCGCCTCGTTCGTAGTTGGCGCCAATCGCCGCCGCGAGCTCGGGGTACTGCTCGTAGCCGCGCATCGTGCGCGCGGTCAGCTCGTCGGCACGTGCGCCGAGCGCTTGCGCCTCGGCACTGGCGGAATCGAGGTCGTAGTTGGCGCGGACCTCGGCCAGAAGCGCGGTCCACCCGTGCTCGATGGCCTCGATCTCCTCCCGCGGCATCGCCTTCCCGGCAGCCTCGAACTGCTTCATCTGCCCTGGTGTGTAATAGGTCTCCATCGTTTCCTCTCGTCGCGTCAGACCGGCGCCAACCGCCTCCGACGCCTCGATGACGAGCTGCCAGGACCACTCCCCCGTCGCCAGGCGCTGGTCGACCAGCTCACCGATGGCGGTGGAGATGCGTTCCAGCTCCTCGATCCGGTCGTGCAGCGCCTGCCGCTGCACTCGCAACGAGGCGACCAGATCGAAATCGGTCCGGTCCAGCAGCTCGCCAATGCGTTTCAACGGGAAGCCCAGGTAGCGCAGGGTCAAGATCTGCTGCAAGCGCAACAGATCGGCGTCCCCGTACAACCGGTAGCCCCCAGCGGAGTGCAGCGCCGGGCGCAACAACCCGATCCGGTCGTAATGATGCAGCGTCCTGACCGAGACCCGCGTCAGCGTGGCCACCTCTCCGACGCGGTAGTTGCGACCCATGCGTCACCTCCTGATCAGGAGGATACGGCCTGACGTAACGTCAGGGTCAAGACCCAATTGAGCGTGTCATCCTGCACCCGCAGGTGAAGCGAGTAGGATCTCGGGCGCCTCAGGCGGCAGGGGGTTGATCCGCGGTGGGGGTCAGCCATAGCAGCGGTCCATCCAGCGTCGTTCCGGAGAGGACGCCCTCACTGGTGGCCGCCGTCTGTCCAAACCCGGTGCTGCGGATGATTGTGAGCGATCCGTCGATTGCATCGCCGCCGTCCGCGGTTGCCACGCCGCGGACGTTGAGTGTGCCCGCGCTAACGCCGTCGTCACCGGCCAGCAGCCGCACGTACTCGAACGCGCACTCCCGCTCGCCGGTGCTCTGCCATGTCCCGAGTCCAGAGCTGGCCTGCAATGGCACTTCGCCGAGGCCGGGCAAGGCAGGCATCACCGGCGGACTGTGGACCTCGACCGCGCCACCATCCTCAAACGCGATCAGGACGTCCTCCACAAGGTCGCGCCCCTCGAGCGTGATGTGCACCAGCCAGGAGCCGTCGCAGCCGGGATCCTGGGCGGCCCGCGCGGGGCCAAAGCCGGCGCCTGAGAGAGCGACGAGGCAGAGACCCAAGGACACCGTGGGGATGAGCGCACGACGCATAGATCGATCCTTTCCGTCAATGGAGAAGCCAGGGATTGGGGCAACTCGCCTCAGTGTAGGACTCCCGAACTGTGACCGCACCAGACAGACGGGATCCCCATCGTCGTCGCGCGGTCGTGAAGACACCCACACCCGGCCTATCCGGGGAGAGGTGTCTTCAGGCTACTCGCCTCAACGAGGAAACCTGGGTTTTGAACCGATGCTCTATCAGCGACTAGGGAGTGCAGCCGCCCGGACCGGGCGAGGAGTCTTCTGGTCAGGGGGGCAAGCACACTCCTGGTGGGTCGTCACCAAGACTGGTGGAGCAGATCTCGGCGCAGCAGTCCGCATCGACCTCACAGGCGTCTTCGGGTTGCCCGCAGGTGGCGTTGCGGCACGTGCAGAACGAGACTCCAGGCACGAAAGGATCTTCTATGCACCCGCAGACCCCAGAGCAGCAATCCAAATTAACCGCGCAATTCGTATTGGCGGCCCGGCAGGGGGCTGGCCGGCACAAACCGACTTCACAGATGCCAGAGCAGCACTGGGATGGACTCGTACACCCGGTGCCGGCCGGCCGACAGGGGACCGGAGGGACTGGTGGCGGCGGCGGCGGGGGCGGCGGGGGCGGCGGGGACGGTGGGACCAGTGGGACTACTGCCGCCGCTCCACAGCGACCGCTGTCACAGACGCCAGTGCAGCACTGCGAGGGATTGCTGCACTCGATGCCGTCCGGGCGGCAGGCGCATTTCTTCTTGCCTTTGGGAGTGACGACGTGATAGCGGTGGCAGCACTTCCGGCACGACTCGTCGTTCTTCTTGGTGCCGCAGCGCTGTCCAGGCGGGAGGCAATCCTCCGCCTGGATCTTCTTCCTGGCCCGGGTGTCGTCAGCCAGCCCTACCGCCGCCAGCACCGCCGCGCCGAATGATCCGCCGACGAGGGAGCGCCGTGAGAGTCCCTGTGACAATTGGCGGATCATGCCGTCAAACGTGCGCGGATCCACGTCGCCCTCTCTACTCGTTGAACGTCAGGTTTCCGCGATGAATACGCCCAGGTGCGCCGCGGCCGCGACACCGGCTTTCTGATTTACGGGTGGATCTCAGTATACATGGCACACCTGACGCAACGAGTCAGCATCGTGCCATGCTGGCAGAATATCGCGATTGTGGCGCGGAGGGGATGCTCCGGCTCCAACAGGGCAGGACCGCGCATGGATTCCAGGAATCCCGGCGTCTCCTAACTAGGAAGCCGGCGTCGCTGCCGCGACCGCCTCAACCGGGACCATCGTGAAGTCGATCCAGTCGTCTACACGCCACATGCCATCTTCGTTGGCGAAGACGAACAGCAGCGTCTCTGGCCCCTCCGGTTGGCTCAATGGCTCGTCGATGACCACAAACGCCGTGACCCGCTCATCCGACAGAACCAACACGTCCGTCACGGCTAAGAGGCGGACCAGCGCCTCGTCCGCTCGCGGCTCGGGAGTGCCCGCAAGGCGGGTGCGGGCAAACTCGCGGTTCTCCTCGGTGTTCGACAATTCCCAGTAGACGCGACGCACGCCATTTTCGGTCATCAGCGCCGCGGCCCGCGGGATATCACCGGCGTTGAAGCAGGCGATGATTCGCCGCGCCACCGCACGGATCTCGTTTGTAGTCTCCACGTCCGCGATCATGCCGAGGGGCGCCGAAATCTGAATGGCGGACGGCGCCGGTACGCCTTCGCCCTCGAGCTCCAGGAGGGTCGCAATCTCCTC
>JAHWJF010000227.1 GCA_019348515.1 Chloroflexota bacterium
AAATTACCGCCAGGAGCACCTCCCGGCGGTAATTCACGTCGCCCGAACGCTACACCAGTGCTTGGCGCAGCAGCCGCTCCAGCACCTGGATCAGGATGATGGCGACGATGAACGAGAGGTCGAGCATGCCGACCGGCGGAATCACCCGCCGCAGCGGCGCGATGAGCGGGTCGGTGACGTCCGCCAGGATGCGGGTGATGGCCCACTGCCCTCCCGGGTCGAACCAGGAGAGGAGCGCGCGGCCGATCAGCGCGAAGGTGAGAAGCTGCAAGAGCGTCAGAAGAATGCTGAGGATGATTTCCATCATGTCGTTACTGTCCTTATCGTGCCCACGTTGGCGAACGGGCGCCCTGCCAGAACCGGAAATTCGAGTATAGAACCGAAGGAGCGCACCCGCTCTCGGTCGCCGTACGACCCTCCATCATCGACATAACGCATCAGTTCGACGCGGAGTTCCCCGGTGTTAGTAGAAATAGTCCTCGACCGGCGCGTTCGCGATGCTGGCCAGACGGCGCACGTAGGCAGGCGGCAGCTCCCAGTACTGGGCCGCGGCGAGCACCGCCGCGGGGTCGGCGTCATCCGGCGCCGGGACGGTCACGACGAAGGAGCGGCCATCATCGGCGACCGCGCCCCGCGCATCGCCCGCGATCAGGGCATCGGGTGTCTCGATCACGATGCCCCAGGTTTCATAGCGCGCGCCGGCTGGTGGTACGACCGCGCCTATTGGTCGCGGCTGCAGGCGTCCTCGCGCCACGAACTGCGCCTCGGGCCAGGCGGCCCGCACCCGCTCCGGCTGCATCTCCGCTCCACTCAGGAACAGATACACCCTCTCCTCCCCCGCTCTAGAACGATAACGGCGGAACCGTAAACCCCTTTAATGGTGGTGAGACCGGCGCGTCGCGGGCCATGATCAGCACCCCGAAGCGGCCCATCCCCCCGGGATCGATCAGCCGTAGAATCGATGCCTGCGCTGCCAGGTACTCCGGCAGCGCCGTCTCCGGATCCTTCCCCAGCGCGACGAGTAGGTCGCCCATCCCGAGACTGGCCAGGAACGCGCCCTGGTTTGTCTGACCGGCGAATGTCAGACCGGCATCCTCGCCGGCGCGGCGCAGCGCGCTGAAATCGACGTGCGCGGTGAGATCCTGCTCACCAACATGCGCAAAGGGATGGTCGCTCACGGTGTGGCCGCGGTAGGCGCGCACGGTGCCGGCGAGGCGATGGGCCTCGTACAGCTCGGCCGCCGGGTAGCCGTAATCGATGACGATGGCGTAGCCGCGGCGCAACCCGCGCGCCACTGACGCAAACCACGCCGTCGCGGACGGGCTGATCTCGATACGATCCCCCTCGCCGAGGGCGATACCGTTCTCCCGGAGCATGCCTTCCGGATCGGCCGCGGCGGCCTCCGGGGAGAGGTCGCCTTCCTCCTCCACGAATCCGTTGCCGGTCCAGACCACCCACCCCTCGCGAAGTGTGCCGTCGCGGCAGATCAGACGGTGGACACCGAAGGCGTCGGCGACCTCGTTGGCGAGGACGACGCCGGTGATCGGCTCCGGGCCCGCTCCGGGGACAATCTGCTCGCCCCGGACCACCCCGCCCAGCCCGCCTTCGGTCAGGTCCGCCAGGGACTGCTCCAGACGGTGCGGGTTGGTCTCGATGAGGCGGTACTCGAGCGCCGCGCGGCACTCCGGCGCTTCCGTAGAGAGACCGCCGATGAGATCCCAGGCGAGAGCGCCGATGCCCGACCCGTACTCGCGCACCACGAAGGGATCGGGACGGTCCAGGCGGTCCCAGCACTCGGTGATCTGTCTTGCCAGGGTGATGCCGAAGAAGGGGTGGGTCTCGGGCGCGGTCAGGAAGTCGCCGGGGCGTCCGGGGCGGCGCTCGGGGGAGAGATAGTAGCCCCACGCCGGATGGTAGAGGGCCAGCTCCATGAATTGGGCAAAGGGGATGCGGCCACCGGCGGCGTCGATCTCGGCGCGGATAGCCGCGACCAGGTCAGGGTTGCCGGTATCCAGTGATGGCTCGCGGCTGAACGCGGCGCCGGGCGGAATCGTGGTCATACGCCGATTGTAGTGGCGGGGAGAGCATGGGAGCCGAAAACGACGTTGCCCCGGTCTGAATCCGTAAAGAGATCAGAACCAGGGGCAACAGGGTGGGGTCACCCGAACGCGGGGCGTCGGGTGAGACATTAGCGAACCCAGCCGTACCGATTGACGGCGCGATTGAGCTGCTGCATGTCCTTGCGGGCCTCATCGGCAGTCGGGTAGCCGACGCCTGAGCGTGCCACATCGCCGTAATAGCGATCGAACCGCGAATTAGGCCCGCCGCCCACGCGATGGAACAGGTTGCGAAGCAATGTCATGACCGACCTCCTCTGATTGTCTGACTTCCAACCTCAGAGAGTATATCACATTATCTCGATAATTGCATAACATGGTGTGGCCGTTCCCGGCCGCGGTTGCCGATGCGACAATGCCGGCCTCGACCGCTTTGCTCTTCCCAAAGGGGGCCACGTGACGACGCACCATTTCGATCCTGAGACGTTCTTCAACACCATGGGTCAGCATCCTCCGGCGCTTCGCGTGCAGCCGGGTGATACCGTCGTCATGCACACGCTCGACGCCCTCGGTGTTGACCGCGCGCGAATCGTGCGAGGCGAGCGGCCCAACCCCCAGAGTGGTCCCATCTGGGTCGAGGACGCGGAGCCCGGTGACGCGCTGGAAGTGACGATCGTCGACCTCACCCCATCGCGGGAGATCGGCTGGACGCGCTTCCCGCTGGCCCCGAACGTCGTCGATCCTGACCGGGCGACCCGCCTGCCAGAGCGGGAGACAGCCGACTGGGCGATCGACGTCGAGGCGGGAACCGTGCGCCTGGTCGATCCCCCGCCGGCACTCGCCGGTCTCGTGCTCCCGCTGGAGCCGATGATCGGGTGCTTCGGAGTCGCTCCCGCGGCGGGCGAGGCGATCGCCACCTCCACCCCTGGGCCACACGGCGGCAACATGGACTGGCGCGGGTTCCGGCCGGGAACGACGGTCTGGTTCCCGGTCAGCGTGCCGGGCGCGCTCCTCTTCGCCGGAGACGGCCACGCCCGGCAGGGGGACGGCGAGATCAGCGGTACCGGCGTCGAGGTCTCGATGGAGATGGAGTTGCGGCTCGATCTCCGCAAGCGCTGGGCGATCCGCTGGCCGCGCGGGATCACCGCTGATGGCGCCGAGCTGTTCACGGTGGGGAACGCGCGCCCCCTCGACCAGGCGCTGCAGCACGCCACCACCGAGATGCTCGACTGGCTGGAAACCGACTATGGGCTCGACACCGTCTCCGCCAGCCACCTCATGGGGCAGACCGTCGGGTACGACGTCGGCAATGTCTACAACCCAGCTTTCACCGTCGTCTGCCGGATGCCAGTCTCGGTAGTCGATGGGGTGAGGAGTCGAGAAGGAGTCGACACGTAGAGGCGATGCCCGCGTCGCCCGCCTCACGTCGCCGAGGACGGCAGTCCATGTTGGCTCCGCTCTGCCCAGCGTGCCGTTCTTGCAGTTGCACAAAGCGTGGGAGAAGGACGCATCGAGCTTGGCTCCCAATTGGCGCAGGTGATTGAACTCCTGACGTCTCTGCGTGGCCCGACTCCGGCCTCGACAATTGACGCGAATACGTGCAGCCAGCGACGGCGTACCCGGCTTGGTAGAGTGACGACGATCAGCATCCGGCATGGACCCACTGCGGAAGGTGAGCGATGGATCTGGAACACCCCGTCTCCGCACCCGAGCGCTGGCGCGTCGTGGTCTTTACCAACCTCCCGGGTGGCGGGGTCTACACGCTGCTGGACGGGGTAATGCGCCAGCTCGGCCACGCCATCGTCGGCGTCGTCACCACCCCCGGCCCAAAACGGCGTCGTAGTCGGGGGTACCTCGATGTCGTCGCCACCGTCCGCCCTGGCGTCGATGTGCTCGTCTCTAATCATCCCGAGCGCTGGGCGGCGATGCTGGCGCCGCTCCGTCCCGATCTGATCATCAGTGGCAGCTTTCCGTGGCGTATCCCCATCGATGTGCTGGCGCTGCCCCGCCTGGGCGCGATCAACGTGCACCCCGCCCTCTTGCCCAAGTACCGGGGCCCGAACTCCATTCAGTGGGCGCTGCGCAATGGCGACAGGGAGCTGGGCATGACCGTCCATCGGACGGCGTTTGACTTTGATACCGGACCGATCCTGGCCCAGGGGAGTGTCACGATCGGCGACGATGAGCGCGGTGACGTGCTCCTGGGACGCCTGCTTGACCTCGCGCCGGGTCTCGTCCGGCAGGCGCTCGAGCGCATCGCGCGGGGGGAACCAGGCGAGCCGCAGGACGAGGCCCAGGCGAGCTACGCCGGGCTGTTCGAGGACGCATGGCGCCGGATCGACTGGAGCCGACCGGCGCGGGAGATCCACAACCAGGTCCGCAGTTGGAGCCTCTTCGGCGACGGCACCGACTGGGCCGAGGGCGACATCGACGGTGCGGTGCTCCAGATAGGCACGACGCGCCTGCTGTCGCCTGAGGAGACGCTCACAGCGGTACCCGGGACCGTCCTACAGCGGGAGGGGAACGGATTGGTCGTGCAGTGCGGCGACGGACCGATCGAGATCGTCGCCTGGAACCCCGTGGCGGCCGGTCCCGAGACCGATTCCTCCGCCCCGGCATAGTCGCTTCCTGGCCCGAACCGGGAACTCCACTGCCTGATGGCCTTGCCTCTGCGCCCCTGTGCTGGTCCTCTCGCAGAAATCCAGAGACGAAAGAATCCCGACTCCCCTGGAATTTGGAGAGCCGGGATAGGGTTGAGAGGCGTCGCGTTCTAGCAGCAGATTTGCAGGGGATCAGCAGGTTCCATCGAATAGCCCGGTCTGATCACATCGGACGTTTCATCGCCTTCCGGGGGGAGAACGCCGACACCATCGGAGCCCTGCGCCTCGAACACGTCGAGGAACGTCTCCCAGGGAACGTCGTACTCGTCTGAGCGCTCCCAGTTGGTGTTGGTCGGGCCGAGGACGTCCCGGATGACGACTTCGTCGTCGTTGTATCCCATGACGACGACCGCGTGATCATTCCCGAGGACGGTCGGTAGGGACTTTCCACTCGGGGTGAGCCAGGTCGTCTCCGCCCAGGGAAGGAAGTCGACCGTTGCCTTGGTCCAGACCAGGCCGCCCCCATCCAGAGTCTCTTCGATCTCCTCACGTGTCTTCACCGGCCTGGCCTCGAGACCATAGTGCTCGAAGAGCGGGAGAAACGCCGTGCCGGTTGAGCGCGCCAGCATGTTGGCCGTGTAGTCGCCGCAGAAGGCACGGGTGATGTCGCCGCCGTAGATGATGAAGCCTTCGGCGGTCTCCTCGAAATAGGGCTCGATCGACGTGTCGTGCCCGACGATGTCCAACTGCTCCTCGAACGGCACGTCGTGTCCGAAGGTGGCCAGAACCACCCACGACGCATCGAACTCGCATGAATACTGGTAGAACTGCCCGGCTTTCGTGGCAGCCGGCACGTACGCGGTGTAGGCACGACTGTCAGCCGTGGTGATGCGGTTCTGCGCCCCAACCGCGCCGGGACGGAGCCCGCCCAGCGGCGCCGCGACGGCGAGGGCGGTCAGCTCCGCGAGGAGCGCACGGCGGGATCGCTTGGGAGTCAAAACGGACACGAACTTCCTCCGATGGTCATTGGAATCGGGCAAGCGAGCGGATCCGTCGACCGCGATAAGGATACCGCGCCGCAAGGTATCGCTCGCCTGATGTCCGGCGAAAGCGCCGGATCTCTATTGTCCATGACGCGGAGGCGCCGAGAGGGGTTTCGGAGCGACGCGTTCCCCCTTCTCTGCCCTTGACAGTATCTACCCGCCTCCATAGAATCCCCCGATTAGAACATATGTTCGTATCTTGGTTGAGCAGCGGTAATGAAGGAGGCGATAGGCGATGACCGGGCGAGAGAACGTCGCGCAACCGGAGAGCGGGGAATCGCCTCCTCGCATGCTGTTCCGCTGGGAGTGTCGCTGCCAGCAGTCCCCGGTGCTGCTCGCCACCTACGACAATAGCGGCCGCATCAATATCAAGGCGCGCGACCGCTACTGGCACATCCAGGGCACGGTGCAGACGGTCTGCCCCCGCTGCGGCTCCGA
>JAHWJF010000228.1 GCA_019348515.1 Chloroflexota bacterium
GAGACGGACCTGGTTGGCGATGCCGCGCCGCTCGATCGAATCGGCGATGTCCGCCAGGGGTCCCACAGGCACACCATTTTCGTCGAGGTCGCCGCCCACGATCAGGAATGTCGGCGACGGGGCAGTCGATGCCCGCGAGAGGAGGATCTCTGCCGCGTCGACCAGGGTGTCGATCCCCTTGATGGGGTCGATACGGCCGACGAAGAGGACCACGCGCTCGTCCGGCGCTAGACCGATCTCGGCACGAGATGCGGCTTGCGACCGCGGCTGAAACACCTCGAGGTCGACACCGGGAGGGATGGTGCAGACTTTTTCCGTCGGTACGCCCATTCGCCAGATGAGATCGGCGCGCTCGTCCGGGTTGGCCCCGACAATGCCGTCGGCCAACGTGAGCAGACGCTTTTCGGTGCGAAGGCGCAGATCGCTCTCCCGATCGGCGTGCGCCGCGACGGCATTCTTCATGTGGGCCGTGGTGTGGAACATCTGGACGAAGGGAGTTTCCCAGTAGCGCCGCGCGAGCTCGGCTGCCCAGCCCGACAGCCAATAGTGGGCGTGGACGACGTCATAGCGGACGCCCTGGCGAACGGAATAGAGCGCCATCTGCTCGGCGAATTCGGGGAGGAGAGGGAAGAGATCGTTCTTGCCGATTGGTTCTGGCGGACCGGCGGTGATGGCGATCACCTTGACGCCGGGACAGATCTCTCGGACTTCAGGAGTTTCGGGGTCAGTGCGACGGGTGAAAACATCGACCGGCAGCCCCTGTTTGGCGAGATGGCAGGAAAGCTCCCGGATGTAGACGTTCATGCCCCCCGCATCTGTGCCACCCAGTGTGGCCAGCGGGGAGGTATGCACGGAGATCTGCGCGGCGCGGCGGAGCGGCATATCGGTTTCGTAGCCGAAGACCGATGGCCCTCCATAGGGGGCGATTGACAACCTCGAGCCCTTTCTGCATACCATGGAGCGGCGACGCGCCCACGGTTCCGGATGCACCCGCGTATCTGGCGAATGGCCACGTCGAACCTACACGCCAGAGCAGCGAGCATACCAGTAACCACGCTACGTTGGATGGCCGTTGCTGGTTCCAGACGACACCGCGACAAATCGTATGTGTCCCGTACTCCGGATGCGTGAGCCGTGCGGTCCCAGGAGTCTAGCCGCCTTTGGGGATCAACAGGCCATACGTGCCGTCACGCCGCCGGTAGACCACGCTGGGGATGTCTTCGTCCACGTAATGGAAGAGGAAGAAGTCGTGTCCCAGCAACTCCATCTGCTCGATGGCTTCTTCGACGTCCATTGGCTTCAACCCGAAGCGTTTGGTGCGCACGAGATCACCAACGTCCTCGTCTTCATCCAGATCCGAGGCGTCGACGCTGGAGGCCGTCTCGGGAACGAGGGTGCCGGCGCGTATCGTAGCCTGGCCGGGGGAGTGACGGCGGGTGCGCTTGTCATGGACGCGGCGGATCTGGCGTTCCAGTTTATCGAAGGCCTGGTCGATCGCCACCATCTGGTCAGCCGCTCGCTCTTCCGCGCGGAGTACGTCGCGGCCTGAGCGAATGGTGATCTGGGCGGCTGTCGTATCTGGGCCAACGCGGTTATGCAGCGCGCGCAGCTCGAGTTTAGCGTCGACGACGCGATCGACCATGCGGTCGAGGCGCACCGCGCGCCGGTCGATGAACTCGCGCAGACCGTCGTCAATCGTAACGCCGTTGCCCCGGACTTGAAACTCCATCGACGCGCTCCTTCCTGAGCTTGCGGTTGCGACCCTGGCAGGGTGGGTTCAACTCAGCGGCGGCAATGGAGGAATCGCGAAAGGTGTGGGCCGCATGTGCCGGGTCTGGATTGGTGCCCGCGGAGGGACTCGAACCCCCGACGCCCACCTTAGGACGGTGGCGCTCTATCCGCTGAGCTAAACGGGCGTGCTTGCCGAAATCGACTCTGGTAATCATCCTAGCACACACCATGCCGAACGACATCGGGCGCCCAGGGGACAGATGGAGCAGGTTGCGTTCCTGGGGTACAGACCTGTCCGATCAGGTTGTAGTCAGCTACGACGACCTGGGCCCCGCCCGCATGTGGTCTGGTCTTGTGGCACAATCGCCTCTCTTCGCGGCCGCCGCGGCCGCCACAAGAATTGCCGGTAGCCCCACCCTGTGGTATCTTCGATCGTTACGGGGAGTAGCGCAGCCCGGTTAGCGCGCAGCGTTCGGGACGCTGAGGTCGGAGGTTCAAATCCTCTCTCCCCGACCTGATCGGGAGTGGCCTCGTGCCGCTCCCGTTTTGTTTCGTCTCCGGATGCCTCTGCAATGGCGACAGACGATCTCTCCTCACAACCGGGTTCCGTTGCCGGCTCTCATGATGCCGAGAGCAATGGCCGAGCCGCCGAGCTCCTGCGCGAGATTCCGGCGGTTTCCGCGATCATGGCTGAAGCCAAGCGGCTAGGGAGTGGTCTGACAGACGAGGCGCTCGCTCGCGTTGCCCGCGGAGAGCTTGACGACGTGCGTCAGGTGATGCTGCAGGGTGGACGGCTCGATCGTGGGGAGATCGAGCGCCGCGTCAGGGACGCAATCAGCGCGTTGGAGCGGCCGCGGCTGGCCCCGGTCCTGAACGCCACCGGGGTCGTCATCCATACCAATCTCGGCCGCGCGCCCGTGAGCTCGGAAACCGCCGAGGCCATGCGGGCGACGGCCGCGCATCCCGTCGCTCTGGAGATCGAACCGGAGAGCAACGAGCGTGGCGGCCGTATGCGCGAGATCGCCGGGCTCTTGCGGGCGCTAACTGGCGCCGAGTCCGCGCTGGTAGTGAACAACTGCGCGTCGGCGGTATTGCTGACGCTGGCGGCGGTAGCGACCGGCAAAGAGGTGGTGGTGTCACGGGGGGAAGCCGTCGAGATTGGCGGCGGGTTCCGCGTGCCGGATGTGCTCCGGCAGTCGGGAGCGCGCCTTGTCGAGGTCGGGACGACGAACCGGACCTACGCCCGGGACTACCTCGCGGTCACGACCGGGGAGACCGCGGCCTACCTGAAGGTGCATCCAAGCAACTTCCGGGCGTTCGGGTTCGTCCATTCCGCATCGACCGCGGAGCTGGCCGTGTTGGGACGCGAACACGGGCTGCCGCTTCTCGAGGATCTCGGCAGTGGTGCCCTGCTGGACACGACCCGCTTCGGGTTGGCGCCGGAGCCAACCCTTACCGGGGCGATCGAGGCGGGGGCGGATCTGGTCATGGCCAGCGGCGATAAGCTGCTCGGCGGTCCACAGGCGGGGATCATCATCGGCCGCGCGCGTTGGGTCGAGCGAGTGGCGCGCCATCCGCTGGCGCGCGCGGTGCGGGCCGACAAGACAGCGCTCGCGGGTATCGCGGCGACGCTCCGACACTACGCGCGGGGTGAGGCAGAATCTCGGGTACCGGTCTGGCGAATGATCGGGGCGCCCGAGGGCGCCATCAGGGAGCGCGCGACCTGCCTGGCTGCCGATCTTGCTCAGGCCGGTCTCGTTGCCGATGTGGAAGCAGTCGAGGCGACGGTCGGTGGGGGATCACTCCCTGGTGAAACGCTCCCGAGCTGGGCCGTGGTCCTGCGCTCGGTCGACGGAGAGAGCATCGACACGCTCGCCCGCCGACTCCGCCTCGGAGACCCCGGGATCTTCGGCCATATCGACCAGGGCCGGCTTCTGCTCGATCTGCGCACGGTCCTCCCCGAAGAGGACGAGACTATGGCACGGTCGCTGCGGCGCTCGCTGAGTCCGTAAGAGTCCGGACCTTACCTCCCCGACGCTGCCTGCGGCCGTTCTCCATCGCGGGTATCTCGAAAGTAGGGACTCCGGGGTGGGTAGAACTGCCGATGTCGCTCGTACAGCGCTGAGAGCTGTTGGCGGAGATCGCTCAGTGCCTCCAGATCGTCTGAATCTTCAGCCGCGGCGATGCTACTTTGAAGCTGGCTCATGAGATAGTCGAAGCGCTCCTTCTCGAGGCGGATCAGCGCCCGCCGGGCATCGCGTTCGATCTGTCCCGGGTATTGCGGCGGGGTTTGCTCGAGTCTCTCGAGAAGGGCTTCCGCGTGGTCGGCGACCGCGTCGTCGAGACCGGCAACGATCATCTCCGGCGACATCTCAAAGGGAATCGACGGATCTTGTAGGACACGTAGGAGCTCCCGATTGCGTGCGTCCGAGAGGTCCTCCATTGGGACAAGAGGCAGGATGTTCTGGCAGATGGCCCGATGGCGCAACAGTAGGGCGAGAAGGTGATTTTCGTTCGAGGCGCGCGTCGTCGGGGCCAGTGGGGGAGCAAGGCGGGAGGAGCGCGGTGCGGCGGTGCGCACCGCGCTCCGCCGTAGCTCCAGGAGCACACTGCTTTCCGGAAGCTGCAGTTTGCGGGCGATGATCCCGGCATAGTGCGCCTGCACGACCTGATCGCCGGCAGCTTCGAGCAGCGGCACGAGCCGACGCACGGCCGCCGACTTGGCGGGGGCGTCGGTGAGATCGATCTCCGACAGTGCGGCATCGATATAGAAGTCAAGAAACGGCTGCGCGCTGGCGACGACGGCGGGCCAGGATTCGGGAGCCCGCCGAATGAGCTCGTCGGGGTCTTTGCCCTCCGGGAGGCGGACGATGGAGATTTGGCTCTTGAAGCGCCGCTGCCAGACGATCATCGTCTCGGCGCGCGGCCGGCTCGCGTCTCGTTCGGCGCCAATCGGCGCGAGTTCTTGATCGAGTGCCCCGGGGAGCATCTCCAATGAACGGACGGTTGCGCCCTGTCCGGCCGCGTCGGCGTCGAGGGCGAGAACGATGTTGCGGCTCAGCCGCTTCACCAGTCCGATCTGCTGCTCGGTGACCGCGGTGCCCATAGCGGCGACCACGTTCGCGTGACCAAATTGATGGGCGGCGATGGCGTCCATGTACCCTTCGACGATGACAACCTGATCGGCCCGGCGAGTGGCTTCCTGGGCGAGGTCCAGCCCGAAGAGCAGCGCGCTCTTGTCAAAGATCACTGATTGTGGCGAGTTGAGATATTTTGGCATCGCATCGCCAAGAGCACGTCCGCCAAAGCCGACGACACGGCCCTCCCGCGTGCGGATGGGGAAGAGGAGACGATTGCGGAAGCGGTCGCGGTAACCACCGCCCTCGCGCTCGGTGATGAGCCCGGCTTCCGCCGCCATGGCCGGATCGACGTCGCGCTGGCTAAGGTACCGGCCGAGCGCATCTCCATCAGGAGCGAACCCCAGCCCGAATCGCTCCGCGATCTCGATAGAAACTCCGCGTTGCTCCAGCACCTGGCGGCCGGCGGCTCCGGGCGCCGTAGTGCGCAGCACATTGGCATAGAACGCCGCGGCCATCTCGTTCAGCTCGATCAGCCGGTTGCGATGGGCATCGACCTCCGGCGGCAGGCTCGGGGCATGAGCGAGCTCGATGCCGGCGCGTTTGGCGAGCTCCTGGAGCGCGTCGCGAAATTCGACGTGCTCGACTCCCATGTAGAACGTGAACGCGTCGCCACCGCGGCCACAGCCAAAGCAATGAAAATTGCCCGACTCCGGGAAGACGATGAACGAGGGTGTCTTTTCCTGATGGAATGGACAGAGGCCTTTGAACGATCGTCCTGTTTTCTTGAGCTGAACGTAGTTGGAGACGAGATCGACGATATCCGTTTGATCCCGCACCGCCGCGACGGCATCCCGCGCCATGTTGTGCTGCCCCCCGAGGAGATTCCGACTCCCCGCTCAAACGGACCAATGGTGCGGGACAAATACGTCTTCATAGAGCTCGATCGCGTAGCGGTCGGTCATGCTCGCGACGAAATCCGCCACGCGGCGCGGGGGGTCTTCATGTTTGCGGGTTTGATACTCCGCCGGTAGGCGTTCGGGGTCTTCCAGGAAGTGCGCGTAGAGCGCGCGGACGATGTGTTGCGCCCGCTGCGTGTTCGCGTCTTCGTTGAGCGGAGTGTACACCTGGCGGAAGAGGAACTCCCGTAGCAGATCAGCGGCCTGTTGCACATGGGGTGAAATAGCGATGGCGCCGGGGGCGAGGGAGGCGTCTGAATGGTCAATCACATCGGCGACTAGCGTGTTGATGCGGCGCGAATGGGTTGGAACAAGGATGTCATGAACGTCTCGCGGATCGTCCTCGATAGCGTCAAG
>JAHWJF010000229.1 GCA_019348515.1 Chloroflexota bacterium
GACCGCCTCGATCCCCCATCCTCGGCCTACTGGTTCGGCACCGATGACCTAGGTCGCGATGTCTTCAGCCGCGTGGTCTACGGCGCGCAAATCTCCCTGCTCGTCGGGGTCACCGTGATGGTGGGAGCGACCTTCCTCGGTTCGCTCATCGGTCTGGTGGCCGGCTATTACCCGCGACTCGACACGCTGTTCATGCGGATCATGGACGGACTCGAGGCATTCCCGAGCATCCTCCTGGCCCTCACCATCATGGCGACCCTTGGTCCGGCAACGGAGAACGTGATTGTCGCCCTGTCGGTGGTCTACACGCCAAACATCGCCAGGCTGGTGCGCGGCACGACGTTGATGAACCGGCAGCAAGCGTACGTCGAATCGGCGCGGGCGATCGGCATGCGCGACTTCCCGATCATGCGGCGCTACATCTTCGCGAACTCGTTGTCGCCACTGATCGTGCAGGGCACGTTCGTCGTCGCGTTTGCCATCCTCACCGAGGCCTCGCTCTCGTTTCTGGGCGCCGGCGTGCCGCCTGACACCCCGACGTGGGGCAGCATCGTGAGCAGCGGTCAGCCCCGGCTGCAACAGGCCTGGTGGATCTCGGTCTTCGCCGGTTCCTTCCTCTTCGCCACCGTCCTCGCCACCAACCTCATCGGAGACGGCCTGCGGGACGCCCTCGATCCACGATCACGAAAGCGGTAGCCGAAGCCGCTCCACTACGCGGTGCGAAGGTTGGCGAGCGTTGAAAAACTACAATCGGCACGCCGCGCGATCATAATCGGCATTCTGTTCCGCACTGATGTAAACCAGGAACCCGGCTCCTTCCATACGAATACGCCTGATCGATTGTGCCGGGTATGCTGCCGACACTATCGTTTTGTCGATCGAGCATCGGTTGGAGGGGTCCGTGTCTCTTGGCGTTCCACCGCGATTCGGAGTACCGCATCTATCGCCCGCGAGCGTCGTCAAGCGCGCCGGGTGGCAGGACAGTGAGGAGCTGCGGGTCAGCAACTGGCTGACACCCTGGGATGGTGAGGATCCGCTCGACGCCGGATTGATCGGGCTACCCTACTCCGGCGCCTCGATCAATCCCTCGGGCGCCTATGGCGCGCCCGAGTCAGTCCGTCTCGCCTTCCGCTACAACACGACCTACTCACCTGATTGGGACACCGATATTCGGGGCTTGCGGGCGGGCGATCTTGGAGACGTTGGCGGGCATTTGACCGATGTCACCGTAGCCCATGCCAAGATCGAATCAGCCGTCGCCGCCGCCTGTACCATCGAGCCGCGTTTCGTGCCAGTGATGATCGGCGGTGACCACTCTGTCACCGCGCCGGCCGTGCGCGGCTTCTGCGCCGCCAATCCCGGCAAGCGCGTCGGCATCATCAACATCGACGCCCACCTCGATGTGCGCAACTTCGAGCACGGTCCGCACAACGGCACCCCGTTCCGCGCCATTCTCACCGGGGGATTGCGGATCGAAGGACGCAACGTCGTCGAGCTGGGCATCCACGGCTTCATGAACGCGGCGAGCTATATGCAGTGGGCGCGGGAGCAAGGTGTCACGGTGATCAGCGGCCGCGACGTACAGCGGCGAGGCATCGGAGACTGCATCGCCGAAGCACTGCGTCTGGCCGGCGACAAAACCGATCTTATCTACGTCAGTGTCGATATCGACTGCCTGGCCTTCCCCTGGGCGATCGGCACGTCGGCCACCTCGCCGGAGGGTTTGAGCGCCTGGCAGCTCATGGAGGCAGTGTTTGCCTGCGGTCTCGATCCCAAGGTGGGCGCCCTTGATCTGGTCGAGATCGACCCCAGCCGGGATGTGAAGGATCTCACCAGCCGGACCGGCTGCTCCGTGCTGCTCACGTTCCTCGCCGGTCTCTACCGGCGGCTGCATGATAACGACGGGTACTCCCAGTGAGCGAGTGTGATCTGAGAGGGCTTGTGGCGGTGATCACCGGAGCCGGCAGCGGCGTCGGGCGCGCGGTTGCCATGGCCCTCGCCGAAGCCGGCGGAACGCCGGTGCTGGTCGGCCGGACGCGGGATCCGCTGGAGGAGACCGCTTCCCTCGTCGCTGGCATCGGCATCGAGTCGCTCGTGCTGCCTGCCGACGTCACGAACGAAGCCGCGATCGTGGAGGTCTTTGCCCGTGCCGCGGAAAAGTTCGAGGGAATTGACGCCGCTATCCTCTCGGCCGGCATTGGCCGCTACGGGGCCATCGAGTCGTACCCGGTCGCCGATTGGAACGCGACCATTGCGACCAATCTGACCGGCCCGTTTCTCTGCGCGAAAGCCGCGATCCCGCATTTGTGTGCGCGCGGGGGCGGGGCCATCGTCGCGGTCTCCTCCGGCGCCGGCAAGCAGGGCTATCCTCAGCTCGGCGCCTACAGCGCCTCGAAATTCGGGTTGATGGGGTTGATGCAGGGGCTCGCCACCGAAGTCGCGGACGACGGCATCAAGGTCTGCACCGTCGTGCCCGGGTCGATCCTCACCCCATTCGGGGGGCGATCGGTGGCTGAGAAACGTGAGGCGATGGAGAACGATCCGGGTCGGAAGTACCTCTTCCCTGAAGATGTTGCCGACGCCATCCTCTTTCTGCTGCGCCAACCTCGGCACGCCTGGACGCAGGAACTGAACCTCTGGCCGTTCTGATATTTCGCGGCGTGTCGAGTGAAGGCCGCACTTGGAAACGCTTGTCTGACATCGTCTGACATCTTGGCAGTATGATTGGCCTGATGATCGGTCGCCTATCCCTTGACCAGCTCCATTGGGACGACTGGAACCGCGATCATATTGCCAAGCACGCGGTTCTGCCCGAAGAGGTAGAGGAGGTCATCGCAGGCTTGCCGAAGGTGAGCGAGACATACAAGCAACGGCTGCAACTCATCGGACCTACCTTGGTTGGACGGATGCTCTCGATCGTCGTTGGTGCCGTTCCCGGTCGGCCAGGGATCTATTACGTCTTCAGTGCCCGCCCGGCGAGCCGCAAGGAGCGCGGACTGTATGAACAAACGAAAGGAGGCTCGCTACCATGAGCCGACCCAAACCGACCGTTGATCTCGGGTACCCGACAGAAGCGCACGGCCGCATCCCAGCCTTCACGAACGTCGAAGAGGAAGCGGCGTTCTGGGACACCCACGACTTCACCGACTTCGCCGAGGAGTCGACGCCAGTGCAGTTGACCGTCGGGCGAGAACGGGCAGAGCGACGGACGCTGCGGCTGGACCAAGCCGACCGGCAGGAGCTCGCGAAGCACGCTCGTGAAAAGGGCATCGGACCATCAACCCTGGCTCGGATATGGCTTAAGGAGCGGCTGCGCCAAGAGACAGCGGCCAAATCTGGGTCGAGCTAAGCCGGCGTCTGTTTCCTTCCCTGGCGCCGCCAGCCGGTCTGACTGGTAGCAACCAATGCCCGTTCATCGCGCGATTCTCGATCTGAGGGGACGACCAGCACCAAGACCGGATGCGCCGATGCCGCCGCTGGTCGGGCGCTGGACGACGGTCGGGGGTTTTCGCGTGTACTCCCGCGTCGCGGAGGCGTCCGAGACGAGCATGCCGCCGATTGTGCACATCCACGGCTTTGCCATCTCCGGTCGCTATCTCGAACCAACTGCGGTTCGACTCGCGTCTCACTACCCGACGCACGTCCCGGATCTGCCGGGACACGGATACAGCGAGAAGCCGCGCCGTCCGCTCGATATCCCTGAGCTAGCCGAGGCGCTTGCGGGCTATCTCGAGGCCGTCGGTCTGCCGCGTGCGGTAGTCCTCGGCAACTCGACCGGGTGTCTGGTTGCTGCAGAGTTCGCTCACCGCTATCCGGAGCGTACCGAGGCCGCGATCCTGGTATCTCCCGCCGGCGGCCAGCACAACCGGCCCCTGCTCCGAGGTCTCGTACAACTCGCGCGCGACGGACTACGCGAGCCGCCATCGCTCGCTCGCCTTGCGATCCCGGACTACGTTCGCTTTGGCCTTGTGAACTCCGTCCATGCCTTTCACCGCATGATCCGCTACCCCACCGTGGAGCGGCTCTCGCATGTTCCAGTGCCATTCCTGGCAGTTATCGGCGCCCGAGATCCGCTCGTTTCAGTGTCGCAAATGGAAAGGATCCTGCGTTCACCGGCCGATATGGACCTCGTGCGTCGTGTCGACGCCGCTCATGCGATCAATTTCAGCCACCCCGAGAGTCTGGCCCGCATCGTCGACGCGTACCTGCGTGGTCAACCATTGCCGGAACTCATGGAGGATACTCAGATCATCGCCACGAAGGCGAACGAGGAAGGCAATGAGCGTGTCTGAGCAGGCACCGCCGAGTCTCCTCGCCTATGAGGTGACTGGCTCCGGACCACCGCTCATCCTGCTCCACGGACTCTCCGGCTCCGGACGCTGGTGGAGCCGAAACGTTCCCGCCTTCGCTGCCAACTTCCGCACATACACCGTCGATCTTCCTGGTTTTGGGCAAAGCCGCCGGGCCCGTTGGTCGCGGCTGGACGGCACCGCCGACAGACTCGCCGACTGGATCACGGCCAAGGGTCTACCGCGAGCGCATATCGCCGGGCACTCCCTCGGGGGTGCGGTCGCGGCACGGCTGGCCTCACGTCATCCGGACTGCGTCGACCGGCTCGTGCTCGTCGATGCCGCCATTCAGCCCGAGGGGACGCGTCGCCGCGTGCGCCCGATGGACATTGCGCCCACTCTCAGAGGCGGCTCGGTAGGGTTCACTCCTATGCTGGTGCGTGATCTCGTACGCTCCCATCCCAGGAGCTTCGTTACGGCAACAGTCGACGCGCTGCAGACGGACTGGGCGTTGCATTTGACGCGCATTACCGCCCCGACGCTCGTCGTCTGGGGCGAGCGCGATGCGATCACACCGCTGGCGCTCGGACGTGGCATCGCCGAAACCATCACCGATGCACAGTTGATCGTGTTGCCGAACGCCGGGCACAACCCGATGTGGGAGTGCGCAGAGGCGTTCAACGCCGAGGTACTGCGCTTCCTACGCTCATGACTGGATCCGGCTGCTCGATCTCAGCCCACTCCCGGTTCTGCACGACGGGAAGCTGCAGAGCCCGCTCCCGGTCGAGATCCAGATTGCCGATGTGCAGCGAGATGGGCGCCTGCACCCATTTGTAGATGGAACCGAGGAAAAGGCGGGTGAACTTCTCGACCCAGGCCCGGAGCTGATCCCTCGTAGAGCCGGGAAACATCGTGACCAATACCTCTTCAACCTCTTCCGGCAGCAGCTTTTCCGCACCAAAGAGATGGAAGCAGGCGTCGAGCACCGGGAAGGGCATCAGCTCGGTTTCGCCCTCCTGGTCCGGCGCCAGCTCCGGACCGGCCGGTTTGGCCAGGACGAGACCGATGCCCTCATATCCCGTCTGTTCTTGGAGGTAGTCGAGGAGCGCCATCACCACGGTCTTCGGGACATTGGCGAGAACGCCGAGGGCACCCTCCAGGTCGCCTCCGATCGTGGTGTAGCCAACGGCCTTCTCGCTCATGTTCCCGGTTTGCAGGAAGAGCCCACCTGACGAGTTGGACCAATTCCACATCCGCTGGCCGCGAATGCGCGCCTGGATGTTCTGCCTGGTCAGCTCGGTGACCGTTTCACCCGGACCAAGCATCGCCTCGGTCGCCGCTAGCTCGCGCTGATACGCCTCGTCAATCGGCACGATCTCCAGCGGAACACCTAGCTCGCGGCAGATCGTCTCCGCCGCCCGTCGCGTCTCCAACGACGAGTAGCGGGACGGCATATAGAAGGCGCGCAGCAACGTTCCTGGATCCTCTGGCCGGGCCCGACTGGCGTAGCGATGGGCAACCAACAGCGTCAGCAGCGAGTCTCGACCGCCCGAGAGCGCCACGCCGATCGAGCGAAAGAAGGGGTTCTTTTCGAAGTAGTCCCCCACGCCCATCGTCAGCGCGTCGAGGATCTCCTCGAAAAACGCCTCGCGCGGTAATTGGTGTGGCGCCGGGTCGGGGAGGAAGAAGGAGCCGTACGCCGGGACCGGGTAGGTGAGCTCAGCACGGCTCACCGCCGTGCTGAACTCGTGCGCCGGCACGTCGATGGTCTTCACCGGCGTGTGGGCCGCGAGGTAGGCCTCGGCATCGATACGCCAG
>JAHWJF010000230.1 GCA_019348515.1 Chloroflexota bacterium
CCGGCGGTATCCGTCCGATGCGGCAGAGGCGCCACGGACGCATGGTTGCCGCTGAACCCACCTTGAGAATGGCCGAGCCCGCTTTGACCTCGTCGGCTTCAATGCGCGGCGTCGCCGTTCAGGAGTGCTGACGCGATCATCTGGTCAGAGCGCCTACCACCAAGCCGATCCCGAGACGGGCTAGAATCAGCGCGAGTCCTCGGCGGATCCACAGCCGGGCCCCTATGCCCAGAGGGCGCAGACCGATCCCGCCGAGATAGGACGACCACGACATCGCCGACCGCTGCTCCCACCATAAGCGCGGCGGCAACCGCTAGACCCGCACCAGTGCCGCCGCGATGACTCGCGGTAGCGATCAACGGTGATGCCACGGCGGCTATGAATAGCCAGAAGCGGGGCCGGATCACCCGAGCATGATCACGGCCCCGCTGAGTCAGGCGCAGGGCGGAGAACGCCTAACGGGTTGCAACGCTAACAACAATTTAGACCCGAGTCTACCCGGCGAGCGTCCAACCACTGCTCGTCGCGGCCCGGCACTCGTCATTGGCATGCTGCTTGCCTTTCTGGCCCGTCAGCCGCCAGGACCGTCGCGGGTTGGGTGTCTCCCCCCGAATAGTTACTGGCGGTTCACATGCGCGTCGGGGAGGAACCGGGACGATGCCACGGGTGCTCATCACGAACACTGACCACCGCCGCTTATTAGCGGCTTCGTGGCCCCATAGTCACCAGCCGTGGCGCCTGATCTGCACGGTGGGGCTCGACTGGAACTGGGGACGGACATGGACGCAAGCACCTCAGTGCGACTTCCCGACTTCTCGCGTGACCCATACGAGTGGTTCATCTGGCTCGGGAGCCAGATCGGTAGCGACCAGTGGCCAACAGTGCTCGCGGAGATCGAACTGGCGGAGTGGGTGGGCGACCACGGCAACGCCTGGAGGATCATGCGCTCGACGCACGGCATCGAGATCCGCCCGTCCCTGATCAGCCCGTTCATGCGGTTCACGAACTTGCCGCGTCACCGCCCTCGCTCTCGGGGAGGACATCGAAGTCGAGCTCACCTGCCGGGAGACGCGCTGGATCGACCGCTTTCCGCTCCGCTCGTTCGATGTGGCCGCGCTGGGTCGGACCATGCTCGACGAGCGCGAGCTGCCGCACGACAACCTTCCGCGCCTCTTTCCTGTAGAGGGCGACGGCGAGCGACCGTAGGTCCACGGCCGAAGCCCTGATCGGGCTCAGAACTTAGCCGGCCTCCGAAGCGCTCGCGCCGCCGGCGCCATAGGCGCCCTTTTGCTGACGAGACTCGGTCGCTTCGCTGGCACGGGAGTTGCTTTTGCGCGCCTCGCTGGACCTCGCATCCACCAGGAGCGCACATGCGTACTTTCCTCCGGGACTACGGGCTGGCGGTGGCGCTTGCTTCTCTGTTCATCTTGAGTTGGGTGGTTCAATCCCTTGCCGGTTGGGTCAACTTCAGCGCCGAACAGGCCGCCCACGGTGAATCGGCGCAACTCTTCGGCGGCTCCGGCTACGTGTGGTATTGGCTGGAGGCGACCTTTGAGAACTGGCAATCGGAATTCCTGCAGCTGTTCACGATGGTGGTGTTGACCGCCTTCCTTATCCACCGCGGCAGCTCCGAGTCCAAGGACTCGGACGACGAGACGCTGCTGCAGCTGTCGGCCATTCGGGATCAACTCGACGAACTGCAAAGGGGCAAGAAGCAATCATGAGCAAGAAGCAGGTGGAGCGATTCGAGAAGCGCCGCAAGGAGATCGAGGACGCGCTCAACCAGACGATCGAGGACACCATTCGCCAGGCGGGCCCAGCGAATGCGATCGCCTGGCTCGCTGTCGCCGGCGGTGCGTTTCTGCTCAATCTGCTCCTACTTGTCGTGGTGTCTGGTGGAAGCTGAGGACACCTGCTGCCAGGAGACCGCAGCGGCACGACAGACCTGAGGGGGGTGCGGCCGTGTCGCGTTCGACTCGACATGCTTGAGGCCTGGGCCGAGGACCGATTGTGGTCCCACCATAGTCGAGGCTTGACGAACTGACCTGCCCGGTGGGGGCCGGGTTCACCCACAGGAGGAGCTACAGCATGCCGAAGCGCGAGCTGATCGACACTGCGACCGACAGGCGGTATGTCCGCCGCGACGAGCGCGGACGATTCAAGGAGTCCGACGACCGTGGGGCGATCACTCACCGTTGACGGGCGCCAGCGGGGGCGGGTGGTGATGGCGGTTATCGGCGTCACGGTTCCACCCAGCGAGGCGTCGGCAGTTCCCAGCGCGGCGTAGAATGCACCGGTCCTCATGCGCCATGCACCCGTACGGGTTACCGTCATCGACGACTCCGCTGAGTTGCTCGCCGTGTTTGGTGATGCCCTCCGCGACGAGGGCGTCGAAGTCAGTCTGCTGGACCGCGCGGCATCACTCCACGAGATCGAAGCGCTCGCACCCGACCTCATCGTGATCGATCTCAAGCTTGGCACCGATAGCCTGCCGGGTTGGGACATCGCACGGTTGATACGGGCGCATCGGCAATTGTGTCGGCTGCCGATCATCGTGTGCTCGGCGGCACTCGACCACATTCGTTCCCACGAGGACGAGATCCGCCAGGACCCGCGAACCCACTTGCTGCCTAAGCCGTTCTCGCTCGATGACCTGAACTCGGTTCTCTCTCAGGCCCTCGACATGCCGCAGCGCTAAGGGATGCCGAGACGCGCGGCGCCGAAGTGGTCGGGCCACTCCTCGCCGTCGCCCAATTGCAGGAACCCTTCGTCGAGATCGCCGATGCCCTCAACCTCGTCGGCGGACGCCGGGAGGGACCGCCACACCGACGAGGGAGGGTCGGCAGCCGCGCGGGAGACCGATGGTCCCGATCGGTGGAACGGACGAACAGCCCTTCGCTTGGACACCGCTCTTCTCCCTACGGCAGGAGCTCAGTGCGATTGCAAAAGCCGTGCCGCGCACCCGTCGAGCAAGCGGCGCCGGCCATGTCCATAGGCAAGTCCTGGCGAGTGGTCCTTGCCCGAGCAGCCCCCAGGTCCTTCGCCGATGAGCCGTGCGTCGGCGAAGCGACCGCTTACCACGCAAAGAACCCGCCGTCCGCTGAGGTTGGCTGCACCATTCAGAATCAGCCTGCGGCACAGAAGCCTCACCCCAGCGTGGCACGAATCCGGCATTACAGGCGTTGTTCGCCCCACCCCGTGACACAGGATGCAGACGATGACCCTCAACTATACGACGGGACCGCAGCATCAGCAAGCCGGTCGACAACAGCTAGATCTACTGCCAGGCGGTGGAGCGTACGCAAAGCGGCGACGGCGAGCTCGCGGGGACTCTTCACGCAGCTGGCATGCCGCGGCCATGTCGGTGCCTGCTCCAGAGTGGGCAGCGCCCGGATGAAGCGCGATCGGGACGGCGCCGGTGGGCGGATGCTGAAGTTGTCGCTGGTGGCCGGGTTTTTGGCGGCCACCAGCGTGGCCGGATCCCGTCGCGCTGCGCCGGCGGCCCTCCTCGACCCGCTCGAGCTCTGCCTGACCGGCCTGGCCGCCCACCGCATCGGGCGCATGGTCGCGTTCGAGAAGGTAGCCGAGCCCGTGCGTGAGCCGTTCACCGCCACCGTGCCGGACGAGAGCGGCGCGGATGAGACCGTGGTTGCGCGCGGACGCGGCGTGCAATGGGCCATCGGCCAGCTGCTGTCGTGCCCCGTCTGCGTTGCAACCTGGTCGGCGCTCGGGCTGTCCGTCGGCCACCTGATACTGCCGGGACCGACCCGCTTCGTCGTTCGCGTCCTGGCGATCGCCGGCATCGCTGAGCTCAACTACGTGGCCACCGAACGCCTCGAGTGGGCCGCACGCGCTGCTCGACGGCAAAGCGCCTGACCCTCGCTCCTGCGCGGTAGCGGGCGGCAGGGGACCTGCCGCCCGCGCGAGACACGCTAGCGCTCCCCTTCAGCCGCCGCAATCGGTGACGCCGCCACCACGACGGTCGCCCAATAGGTCCGCCGCCGTTCCGATGTGTCGCGGCCAGAACCGGCTCAGCGCACGTCTCCTTCCCAGCGCGTGCGCTGCGGGCCGCGATCGACGTACGTGCGCCACTGGCCGCGGCGCTGCTTGACGAGCTCTTGGAGCCGCATCAGGCCGTAGATCAGGCCCTCCGGGCGCGGCGGGCATCCCGGGACATAGATGTCCACCGGCAGGACCCGGTCGATGCCCTGCACCACGCTGTAACTGCGCTTGAAGCGGCCGCCCGACGTGGTGCACGTGCCCATCGCCACGCACCACTTCGGCTCCGGCATCTGCTCCCATAGGCGGACGAAGGGGCCGGCCATCTTCGTCGTCAGCGTGCCGGCGGCGATCAGCACATCGGCCTGGCGCGGGCTGGCCCGGAAGGGGAACATCCCGAAGCGGTCGACGTCGTTGACGCTCGTCGCGGTGCTCATCATCTCGATCGCGCAGCAGCTCAGCCCGGACAGGAGCGGCCACAGCGAATTGGCCCGAATGAGGTCGAGCACGTAGTCGGCCTTGGTCGGGATCACCTCGAGCAGGCCGTGGAACCCGCCCTGCGGGTGCTCCTCCATCCGGAACTCGCGGAGCAGCTCGTCGTCACCGGCCTGGTCGGGGATGATGATCGGCGGCTCGGCCATCCCTGGGCCGCCGTCGGTGGTGGGTCGGTCTACTGCCATCTGACATCTCCTTGGACTTCGGCGATGCGCGGAGGAGCCCCAGAGCTGACTCGATTGCGCTGGATTCGATTCCCTGCCAAGCATCGGAACGGCACCGAATGATCCTGCTCGGTCTCGGGCTCTACCAATTTCCATACATGTGCGGCCCGATCACCCCGTGCGGGGCGGCAGCGATCACCGGCCGCCTGAACAGAAACCGTCGACCTCCGGGAAGGTTTCGCGAGCCCGCCGTTGGAGTACCGAGGCTGCGCTATTGCCCGGTCTCTAGCATCACCTGTGCCGCAGTGTTCTGGTGTTCGGCGCGCCACCCTTCCGGAAGGGCGCGATGGCCTGCAGCACGACCGACGCGGCGGCCACTACTCAAGAGGCCGATGGCTCCTGCGGCCAGCATGGCCAATGTTCCGCGTCGGTGGCACGCGTTGTGCCCGGCGCGGCCGCATGCCAAAACGCGTTGCCTCCGCGCTCGACGCGCTTCGGCAGAGCCTGTGGGTGATCCCGGCCTTGGCTGTCGCCGGGTCTGTGGTGATCGCTGAACTGATGGTCTGGCTGAGCCGGGACTTGGGTCTGGAGCGAATCCGATTCGTCTTCGGCGGCGGCGCCGATGCGGCGCAGGCGGTGCTTCAAGCCATTGCCGGATCGGTCATCACGGTCGCGGGCGTGACCTTCTCGATCACCATCATCGCTCTGCAGTTGACCTCGACGCAGTTCTCCCCTCGCGTGCTGCGAAACTTTATGCGCGATCGAGCCAGTCAATCGGTCTTCGCAACGTTCCTCGCCACTTTCGTCTACGCCCTGGCGGTTCTTGGCAGCGTGAGAACGGGAACCGATGGAGAGGCGCCTTTTGTTCCGACCATCGCCATCGGCGGGGCGCTTGCGCTAACGCTGCTATCCATCGCGATGCTGACCTTCTTCATCCACCACATCGCGCACACCATCCAGGTCAGCGCAATTACGGAGAGTGTCAGCCGCGAGACGTTGGCCGCTCTTCGACGAGAGTGGCCAGAAGAGCGACCCCAGGCCGCCAACGACGTTCCTCCCATGGACTCCATCGCAACAGTCTTGCCCGCGCCCCAGGGCGGATATCTCAGCTATGCAGCTCACCCGCGACTCGTGCAGCTTGCGGCCAAAGCCGACGCCCGGCTGCATTTGCACTTGACGCCAGGCCAATGGGTTTCCGAAGGGAGACCGCTGCTGTCTGTCGCACCCGCCAATGCGGCCGAGCGGCTGTTCGGGGACCCACGGGAGGAAATCAAGCTGTCGGCGCAGCCAACCCTCCAGCAAGATCCCTCGTTCGGGGTGCGGCAGCTCGCCGATGTTGGGATCAAAGCGCTTTCTCCGAGCCTCAACGACCCGAGCACGGCGGTAAATTGCGTGCATCGCCTCACGGAGATCTTGCTCGTCGCCGGTCGCCGGCACGAGC
>JAHWJF010000231.1 GCA_019348515.1 Chloroflexota bacterium
GAACACCAGGCCGAGCACGAAGGCGAGGTGGATGCCGCGATGCGTCATCTCGGGCAGGAGCCCGAACCCGGCGGTATAGTAGTGGAAGATTGAGAGGACGATTAGCAGGCCGCCGACAATCCAGCCGGCCATCTTGCCGAGTGGCCGGAAGCGGATCTCGGGGTCGAATTTCTCCTCGAGTTCCCGGGCCTTCGCCTCGTCAAGTTCCATGGCGGCCATGCTTTCCTCCGCGCCGGCCCCCCGGCAGGTCGATGCGGAGCGCACGCGCCGGACCGCCGGCTGGACGTCCGCCAAAGTGCCGAGACGCCGTTGCTGCCACCCGCTCAGGAGACCCAACAGCCCACGCGAGTCGCCAGGGGTGACCACCACGCAACCCAGCGATTCGTGCGAGCGAACCTCCGTCTCGTCGTGTCCATTGCCAAGCGGTACGTCAATCGCGGTCTTACTCTTCTGGATCTGATCCAGGAGGGGAACATCGGCTTGATGCGGGCCGTCCAGAAGTACGACTGGCGGAAGGGATTCCGCTTCTCGACGTACGCCACCTGGTGGATTCGCCAGGCCATCACCCGGGCCATTGCCGATCAGAGCCGGACGATCCGGCTACCGGTCCACATGGGCGACTCGATCTCCCGGTATCGCAAGACGCTGAACATGCTGGCCCAGGAGCTCGGCCGCCAGCCGACCCCGGAAGAAGTCGCCGAAGCGATGAGCGTGCAGCCCGAGAAGATCCATCAGATCGTGCAAGCGGCGCAGCGAACTATTTCGCTGGAGACTCCGATTGGCTCCGAGGATGAGACCAGCCTGGGAGACTTGATCGCCGACGACGTTTCGGAAACCCCGTATGAAGCGGCGTCGGAGTCGATGCTGAAGCGGGATGTCAGTGCCGCGCTCGACACGCTCAGCCCTCGCGAGAAGCTTGTCTTGCAACTTCGATTCGGTCTCGGTCACGGACACCAGCACACCCTGGCCGAGGTCGGTGAGCAGTTGCAGATCAGCCGGGAGCGCGTGCGCCAGATCGAGAACGAGGCGCTGCAGAAGCTGCGCCGTCTCGACGGCGACCGCCTCTACGCCTATCACCAGGAGCTCTAGCCACCGGCCCCGCCGCTCACGTGCCTCGCACCAGCGGCGGGGTCACGTGGCCAGGTCAAGTGATGGCGCCTGGAGCACGACGTGCCATTCCTTGATCCTGGCGTTCGCGATCACCCCCGCGCTCTGGTACGGGTCGGCGTCGAGCATCTGCTCCGCCTCGGCAACGTTCTCTGCTTTATAGATAAACATTGCGCCCGTCTCGTCGACCCACGGGCCCGACATGGCGAGCTTTCCTGCGTCGAGTAGAGACCGGAGATATTCTCGGTGCCGCGGCCGGGTTTCGAGACGAAGCTCATTGTCCTCGCCAAATTCCACCACGGCTACATACAGTGCCATTGCGGATCCTTCCCTCCTCGCAGAGTCCACCAGCCCGCCAAACGCAAAGACCGAGCTGTCCTTGCACCCGCCCGGGCTACAGCGTAGCCTAAACGCTCCCGCTCGCCCCCGCGAGCCGATTCATCAGCACACGAGAGGGCGCCTTGACTCCCAACGCCCAAGCGACGCTGCTGCCAAATGTCGAGGCTTCGCCGAGTGGCGGCGATGTCCTCGATTCGGCTGCGACGCCGGTTCGCCGCCAGTATCTCCAAATCAAGCGCCGCTTCCCAGACACCATCCTCTTGTTTCGCCTCGGCGATTTCTATGAGACGTTCGAGCAAGATGCGGAACTCGCCGCACGTGTGCTGGACATCGTGCTCACGAGCCGCGAGATGGGCAAAGGCGTCCGCGTTCCGATGGCCGGGATTCCCCATCACGCGGCTGATGGATACATCGCCCGCCTGGTCGCTGCCGGTCACAAGGTAGCGATCTGCGAGCAAATCGGCGGCCCGGACCGGAGCCGCCCGCTCATCGACCGAGATGTCACACGAATCGTCACGCCGGGTACGGTAACCGATCCGGCCATGCTCGATAGCCGTCGCAACAGCTTTATCGCGGCGGTCGCCTTCGACGGCGCGCGAGGGGGAATCGCCTACGCCGACCTCTCCACGGGTGAGTTCGCGGCGACACAGCTCGTCGCCAAATCACCGGAAGAGGTCCGAGTCGCGGCGAACCGCGAGTTGCTGCGACTCAGCGCGGTCGAAGTTGTGTTGCGTGCGGAGTCGCAGGAATCGGACTCGGAGAATGCGGAGAGTTGGCTGCCGCCAAATCTGACAGTCAGCCGCACTGATTCATGGCACTGGAAGCCGGACCGCGCAACGGAGACACTCCTTACCCATTTCGCGGTGCAGTCACTGGACGGATTTGGACTTTCCGATCAACGAACCGCGGTCCAGGCGGCCGGGGCATTGCTCGCTTACCTTGCCGACACTCAGCGCTCGGCCCTGAGCCAAATCGCTTCCCTTCATACCTATAGCGCAGATGGCTTCATGGTTCTGGACTTCCAGGCCCGCCGAAATCTCGAGCTTGCGGAAAGTTCGCGGGGTGAGAAACGGCATGGACTCCTTGCCGTGCTTGACGAGACCCGGACGCCGATGGGTGCTCGATTGCTGCGACGGTGGCTCGGGCAGCCGCTTCTCGACCTCGAGCAGATCCATGCACGTCAGACCGCGGTGCAACAGTGCGTGGAGGACGCCCTCACTCGTGTCTCGGTCAGGGAGGTGCTCGGCAAGATCGGCGATATCGAGCGGCTGACCAATCGCGCCGTCGCGGGCACGATATCTCCCCGCGAACTTGGCCTGTTACGGCAATCGTTGCACCTCGTTTCCGTCATCGCGGCCAAGACCGTGTCCGCGTCCGGCGGCCCGCCACTGGAGGAGGTGCTCGGATCGTGCCACACCATCCACGACCTGCTTTCCCGGGCGCTGCCGGACGACCCCCCCGCTACTCTCGGCGAGGGCCACGCCATCCGACCAGGGTTTGCTCCCGAGCTGGATGATCACGATCAGTCCGTTCGTGACGCACGCGCCTGGATCGCGGGGCTTGAGCGGCAGGAGCGGGAACGCACCGGGATTCGCTCGCTTAAAGTCGGTTACAACCGGGTATTCGGCTACTACATCGAGATCAGCGCCACGGCGCTGGCCGCGGCCGAAAGGGAGCGGGCCGCTTCCGGTCAGTCGCCGGATGTCGTGCCGGAGGACTACCTCCCGCGCCAATCGTTGACCAACGGCACGCGCTACGTAACGGCGAGGCTCAAGGAAGCCGAGACCCGCGTCCTGGGAGCACAAGAGATCCTGGCGCACCTCGAAGCTGACCTGGTAAAGCGGATCGTGGCGGAAGTTGCCGCTCATGCTCGCGAGTTGTGCACGGCTGCGGCCGCGATTGCGTACATCGACGTGATCGCCACGCTCGCAGAGGCTGCCGCCACGCGCGACTATGTCCGGCCGCACGTCGATGACTCGCTGACGATCGAGATCGTCGGCGGCCGTCATCCGACGCTCGAGACGCTCTTGCCGCCGGGCGAGTTTGTTCCGAACGATACCCTGCTCGATGCCGAGGACCGCCGCATCACTATCCTCACCGGGCCAAACATGGCCGGGAAGAGCAGCTGGCTCCGACAGACGGCGCTCATCGTCCTGATGGCGCAGATTGGATCGTTTGTTCCTGCCGCTGCCGCCCGCATAGGTCTTGTCGACCGCATCTTCACCCGAATCGGGGCGCAGGACGATATTTCATCGGGTCAGTCGACGTTTATGGTCGAGATGATCGAAACGGCCAATATCCTCCACCACGCCACGCCCAGGAGCCTCGTTTTGCTCGATGAGATCGGACGAGGCACCTCGACGTGGGATGGATTGGCGATCGCTCGCGCCGTTGTCGAGTACGTGCACAACGCGACCCGGTTGGGCTGCCGCACGCTGTTCGCCACCCATTTTCACGAGATCACCGCTCTGGCCGATCATCTTCCCAGTGTCTGCTGTGCGCGCATGGACGTGCTTGAGGAGGGCGATCGCGTCGTTTTTCTGCACCGCGTCGTGCCGGGAGGTGCCGACCGTTCCTACGGAATCCACGTCGCTGAGCTTGCCGGCGTGCCGAGGGCTCTCACGCGGCGTGCCCGGGAGATTCTCTCGGACCTCGAGCAACGCACCGCTACGGGTGCGCGGAAAGGCCGCGAGCGGGCTATGGCGGCTCCCGCCCCGGACAATGCGTCAATCCAGCTCACACTCTTCGCCCCGCCGAGTCCAGTCGTGGCGGCGATCCAGGAGCTCGATGTGGAGTCCCTCTCGCCCCTGGAGGCGCTAACCAAACTCTATGAGTTGAAGCGGCTCGCCGACGGTGAGGGGGCGCCGGAGACGTAGGCACGTCCGGCGGCTCGCCTGCTTACCTCAGCCACTCGCATCGTCAATAACGACGACGCCGTCAAGTGTCGCGGACCCGGTCACGTGGCACTCGCACCCTTTGCCCATCAACGTTCCCACAGGGCAAGGTCGCCGGCAGGCGCCATCGCAGCAGACAGTGTTCTGCCCGCTGTCGATACACTCCAGATCAGTCGCGCATACGTGGCACGGGTCAATCTCGGTGAACTCACACTGGCCGCTGACACCGCATCGGCCCCACCAACACGGGTCCAACATCGTGCACTCGACGTCAGAGTCGCAGGACGTAGGACAACACTCGCCCTGGCAACACTCATGGCCCGGAAGACATTCGATGATCGTCGAGACACAAAGCCCCTGAAGGCAGGTATTTGAGACACAGGGATCGTCGTGCTTGCTCCGGCAGTCGCGATTGTTTTCGCACGGCGTCCTGCATACTCCGCCGCTGCAGACATCTCCCACAGCGCAGCCGTCGGGGCACGCCTCTTGTGCGACGGTGTTTCGGTGAAGTCCGGCCAGAGCGAACGCGGCTATTGACGCGGCCGTTCTGAGGACACTTCTGCGATCACGAGCGGTCGCCAGCCGGCGAGCCAGGAGATCGAAGCGGTGAAGATTCATCAGCATCTTTCGACGTCGAATCGGGCGGCGACATTCAGGAGATTGATGACCATCTTGACGGTATTGGAGACCGTGCGCATTCTCGGAAACGCTTGCTCACTCCAGGTCGTTTCTGCGAGTCGTTCCAATTGCTGGCACAGTGCTGGCACGCATAGACTCAGCGGACATGCCATAGTCTCTGCGGTGGCAAGCAGCACGCGTCGACGTGAAGCGGTCACGACATCCGGAAGTATGAAAGGGGGCGATGATGCAGGTCGAGTTCGGTGCGTCCATCTATGGAGAAGGTGGCAAACGGCTCGGCACAGTCAACGGGCTGCTCGTGGACGCCGGCACCAAGCGAGCGACGTCGATTGTCGTCGACGAGGGACTCTTCGATAGTGCCAGGCACATGATCGCGGTCTCGGCTATTGCCCGAAGCGACCAAGATGGTCTCCATCTGGAGGAGTCAGCGGCCAGAGCGGAGACCGAGTCGTCGGCACTGGACTCTGAAGAGGTGTCATTCCCGCAGCGGGTCGAGCCCCCGACCACCTTCATTCCGGCGGCCGGAGTTGGTGGTCCCCTCTATGCGGACGCTCCCCCCGCTCCGGGAGATTATCCGGATAGCGACAGCTTCTTCGATGTTGCGCCACTGGACCCCCCAGCTGTGGAGGTTGAGTCGAACCTCGGAGAGAACGAGGTCGTCCTCGGCAAGGGCACTCGCGCACTCTCCAGTGACCATCAGAATCTGGGCGACGTTGTCGCGTTAGAACTCGGGGATATGGGACTCGTGGAGGGCATCACCGTCTCTGAAGGGCTCATCTTCAAGGAGCGCTCCACCTTCGCATCAGCGGACATTGACGAGTTCGGGACCGACGTGGTTCACCTACGACTTACGAAAGCGGCGGCGACTCGCTGAGCGCGAACCTGATGCCGTTCTTGAACGCTAGACCGAAGCCGGGAATGACCGAATCACCAGTGGACACCTCTTTGCCCCGGTGCTAATCTCGATCGTGGCAGCGCGCGCCGGAATGTCCGGCGCGCGCCATTTGGTTCACGCCCCGAGAAACTGAAGGGTGAAATGGTAGAGGCAGGGCGATTCAGACTCGCGATCGATCTCGATGGGGTGCTGACGGAGCACCCGCGCCCACT
>JAHWJF010000232.1 GCA_019348515.1 Chloroflexota bacterium
CGCGCTGATCACGGCTCCCACGAGAGGAAGCAGATACGGAGCCGGAGGGAGATCAATTGCCGAGAGTCGCCAGGGCGCCGCCACCAGGTGACGACGATCGTAGAGGAACGACGCGACAAACCCCGCGAGAAGCAACCGGGCAACTTCCGATGGTTGAAATTGAGCTGGCCCTATTCGGAGCCACAAGCGCGCACCGTTGATAGTCTCGCCAAAGCCGGCCGTCATGGCGGTGAGCAGGAACGCGGCTGCAAGGAGCGTGAATGGATACTTCCTGATCTTTTCTACGCGAAGAGCAAACACGGCGCCGGCGACCATAGCGGTGAATCCCGCGCCGACGAACATGCTATGCCGGATGGCGATTGTGGCGAAGAACGGTTGAGCGGAACCCGAGGTCCTAGCGAGAAGAAAGAGCGTGGCCGTGCCGATGCCGGCCAGCATGGCGCACAGGCAGACAAGGATCAGATCGAACCGAGGCACGAACACCCGAAGAGCCAGGGTAGCGATTATCGGACTCAGGGTTGCAACAGCCAGGACAATCCATGATTCACGATCCGGGCCTAGATATTCCGCGCCTGGAATCAATGCGAGACCCACCCCAACAAGTACCGTGGACGCCGGCAGGAGCGGAAGGAGGGCGGATTGCAGCCGCCCTACTTTCATGCTCAAGAGCTGCCCAGACGACCGCCGACAAGAAGTCGCACTCGTTCTAACGCTTCTGCCGTGATGTGTTCGGGGCCCGTAATGATGGCGTGCTCCAGGGCGAATTCGCATCGGCATGTGCGCTCTGGCAACCCCCGCTCGGCAAGCCCTCTGAGGATCAAACTGGCCGCTTCACGGTTGGCTTGCAGGTTCGAACTGACCACCTCGACGCTGACATCAGCTTCGCTGTCGTGCCAAACGTCGTAGTCCGTCACCAGAGCGAGCATCGCGTAACACAGCTCCGCCTCCCGAGCCAGTCGCGCTTCGGGCATTGCCGTCATACCGATAACCGTCGCTCCCCAGGATCTATAGAGATTCGACTCCGCTCTCGTCGAAAACTGGGGTCCTTCGATGCAAACGTAGGCGCCCCCACGCCGCACTGGCTGGCCAGCCTCGGTTGCCGCTTCTTCCAGAGCATGCTGGAGCAGCTGGCAAAATGGATCTGCGATGCCCACGTGGGCGACGACGCCCCGTTCGAAGAACGAGTGCTCGCGGTGAACCGTTCGGTCAATGATCTGGTCCGGCACGACCCGAGTGCGGGGCGGCAGCTCTTCCCGGAGACTGCCGACGGCGCTCAAGCTCAGCAGATGGGTAGCGCCGAGCTCCTTGAGCGCATAGATATTCGCTCGATAGGGAACCGTCGTCGGCGAGAACACGTGTCCTACCCCGTGCCGAGCCAGAAACAGAAACTCGGTCTCGCCCACTCGTCCACGCGCGATCGGCCCACTTGGCCGTCCAAAAGGCGTGTCCACTACCTCGCCGGGACTATGCCGCAGCTCCGGAAGGTCATAGACGCCGCTTCCGCCGATCACCCCTAATACCGGCATTCAATCCCTCTGTCCAAAGCCGCCCGATTGTCTCGAAGGACACCGGAGATCCTGCTGCGATGTCCGAGCCCAGAGTGCAATGGTATACTCGCGGAATCAAGTGCTCGTACGAGCGGTTTTTTTGTGTCTCGAATGGTAGTGTTCCGGAGAGGAATCCTTAGGCATGGCGCTTCAGCGCGAGCAAAAAGAGACAATTATTACTCAGTTCCAAACTCACGCGGATGACACTGGTTCGCCCGAGGTTCAGATCGCACTTCTGACCGAGCGGATCAACGGTCTCACCGATCATCTTCGCGCTCACAAGCACGATTTTCACTCTCGGCGCGGACTTCTCAAGTTAGTGGGCCAGCGGCGAAGACTGCTTGCCTATTTGGCGAACAAGGATGTGGAGCGTTATCGCGCGACCATCGCGCGGCTCGGGCTTCGCAAGTAGCTTGGTCGAGTCGTGTCCCTGCCCTCAACGGGTGCAACCGCGGGCTTGCAGGGCAACTACGACGGCTCAGGGCGCGACGCCCTGGGCCGTTTCCTTGCTTCTGAACCAGAGGCGTCTGGCGGCGAACGTAAGGAGGTGCTAGACACAAGATCACACTAGCCCGGTATGGATCACGGGTCCACCTGGGGTATTGGAGTCTGCCCGGCGCGCGCGGCGGGCAGACTCCAGTCCCTCAAGGAGAGACACCGCATCCTCGCCTGGCGATTCCTGGCGCACACCACTCTACCGAGAAATCGTTCGAAAGGAAACATTTATGTCCAGCACCCATCTCGCCAACGTCGTTCGTGTTCAGGAGGAGATTGCCGGTCGCACCCTGACCTTGGAAACTGGCCTTATCGCGCAGCAAGCGGATGGCGCCGCGGTTGTCCGCTATGGCGACTCTATAGTGCTCACCACCGTTGTCGGAGAACGCGAGCCGAACGCCTCGGTCGGCTTCTTCCCACTAACCGTCGACTACGAAGAGCGAATGTATGCGGCCGGAAAAATTCCGGGCGGCTTCATCAAGCGCGAGGGACGCCCCACCGAAGCAGCCACGCTGGCCGCGCGGCTCACCGATCGTCCGATTCGACCATTGTTTCCCAAGGGCTACAAAGCGGAAGTTCAGGTCATCACCACGGTGATGTCAGCCGACCAGGAAAACGACCCGGACACCCTCTCGATAAATGGCGCCTCGGCGGCGCTAACACTCTCGCAGATTCCGTGGGACGGCCCGATCGGGGCAGTCAGAATTGGATACATCGACGGCCAGATTGTCGTCAATCCGACATCCTCCGCGCTCGATGAGAGTCAACTTGACATGGTCGTCGCCGGTACCAGCGACGCCATCATGATGGTTGAAGGCGAGGCGGATCAGGTTCCGGAAGATGTGCTCGTTACAGGCATTGAGCGCGCTCACGAAGAGATCAAGCGGATCGTCGAACTCCAGCTCGAATTGCAAAGACAGGCGGGCAAAGAGAAGTGGCCCTTTGTGGCGCCCCCAACCGATGAGGCCCTAGATACGCGCGTTCGCGCGTTCCTCGGGAACCGCCTGCGCGAGGCAATCAACAATCCGAACAAGGTGCTTCGGTTGGAAGGCACCTCAAACTTGAAGCATGAGCTCATCGCCCACCTGGCCTCGCCCGGGGACGATGATGATGCTGCCGCCGAATCGGCGGATGTCGCCGAGGCGTTTGAAGCGATCCTCAAGGAAGAGGTGCGAAGCAGCATTCTCGGAGAGGGCATTCGGCCTGACGGGCGCCGCACGGACGAAATTCGACCGATCTGGATCGAGACCGGCTACCTTCCGCGCACCCACGGGTCCGCGATCTTTACCCGCGGTCAGACTCAAGTCATCACGACCGTTACCCTCGGCTCCACCGCTGAGGAACAACGACTTGATTCAATCGGCCCCGAAGAGCGCAAGCGTTACATTCACCATTACAACTTCCCGCCGTTCAGCGTCGGCGAGGTGCGGCGACTGCGCGGCACCAGTCGCCGCGATATCGGTCACGGTGCGTTGGCAGAGCGAGCGTTGATCTCAGTCATTCCCGATGCAGAAGAGTTCCCCTACACGATGCGACTCGTCTCCGAAGTCGTGAGCTCGAACGGCTCAACGTCTATGGCCAGTGTCTGCGGTAGCACCCTTGCGCTCATGGACGCCGGAGTGCCGATCGACGCGGCAGTGGCTGGAATCGCGATGGGGCTCGTGTCTGAATCCGAGTCCGGCCGATACGCCATACTGAGCGACATCCAGGGGATGGAAGATGCGCTCGGCGATATGGACTTCAAGGTGGCCGGCACCGAAGAGGGCGTCACCGCCATTCAGATGGATATCAAGGTCAAGGGGATTACACCCGAGATCATGCGGGAGGCGCTAACCCAGGCTCGGGCGGGGCGTCTGTTCATTCTTGGCGAGATGGCGAAAGCGCTCGACAAGCCGCGAGGTGAGCTATCCCAGTTCGCACCGCGCGTCATCCGCCTCAAGATCAACCCGGAGAAGATTGGGGCGGTGATTGGCCCAGGCGGCAAGATGATCCGGTCCATCCAGGAGGAAACCAACACCCGCATCGACATTAACGACGACGGCACGGTTTCCGTGGCGTCGACCGAGTCGTCCGGAGCCGAAGCCGCGATCCAGCGAATTCTGGGCCTGACCCAGGAGCTGCGAATCGAGCGCGGAGAGATATATAACGGCAAGGTCGTGAGCATCATGCCCTACGGCGCGTTCGTCGAAATCCTGCCGGGCAAAGACGGTCTGGTCCACATCTCCGAGCTCTCCGAGGATCCGGCGATCCGCGTCAATCGCGTGGAAGATGTCCTGAGCGTCGGCGATGAGATCACGGTGATGGTGACCGAAGTCGCGCCGAATGGGAAAGTCAGCCTCTCACGGCGAGCTGCACTCACGGGAGAGCTACCTGAGCCTAAGCCGGAGCGCCCACCACGCCGCGATGATGACAGGGGGGACCGGGGGCCGCGGCGTGATGATCGCGGATTCCGCGGTCCGCCAAGCGCAGGTCGACCGGATGGGCCACCTCGTCAGGCGCAGCCTCGTTCAGACCAAGACGTGCTCGCACGACCGGGAGACAGCCGTAGACGGCCTGTGAATCCGGCCGGGCACGAATAAGTCGCACCCGACGAGTCGACGATCCCGGCCCTGAGAGATGCGACGGCAGGGCCGGGATTTGGCACGATTGCGACGCGGTTGGTAGGATCATCGCGTCTATCGTAAGGATCCAATAGCTTCCAACCAACCCTGGAGAACCCACCCACATGGTCGAGACAGCCGCTGCAGAACGGAAAGAGAAGGAGCTCACGGCGCTGCTTGAGACCATGGGATCAGTCTTGATCTCGTTCTCTGGCGGCGTTGACAGCAGCTATTTGCTCAAGATCGCCCACGGGGCGCTTGCCCCGAACGCCGTCGCCGCGACCGGGTTGTCGGCGACGTATGCTGCCGAGGAGATGGACGAGGCCAAGATTGTTGCTAGCGAAATCGGCGCCGAACACGTACTCGTCAATACAGCAGAGCTCACCGACCAGCGCTACGCGGACAACACGCACCAGCGCTGCTTCTTTTGCAAGTCCGAGCTCTATTCCCGTCTCACGGACCTCGCTCAGTCGCGCGGGATCCGTTTCGTCATCGACGGCTCGAATTCCGACGATCTCGACGATTTCCGCCCCGGCATGCGCGCTGCACGTGACCTCGGCGTGCGAAGCCCACTCCAAGAGGTTGGTTTGAGCAAATCCGAGATCCGATTCCTCTCGGAGCGCCTCGGCTTACGAACTTGGGACAAGCCGGCCATGGCATGCCTTTCGTCTCGGTTCGAGTACGGAGACCCGATAACCGTGGAAAAACTGAGGCAGGTGGCCGCGGCCGAAACCGCCGTTCGAAAGCTTGGATTCCGGGGTTTTCGAGTGCGGCATCACCACGAGATCGCACGGCTCGAGGTCCCGCGGGAGCAATTTGGTCTTGCAATCGAGCGAGCCGATGAATTGGTTGAGGCCCTTCGCACGGCGGGTTACCGACACGGCGTCCTTGACTTGGCTGGCTACCGCAGCGGTAGTACGAATGAGGTGCTGAATGCGCGTCTCAAGTCGCGCGGACTACGGCGTTCGAGCGCTCTTTGAACTGGCGCTGCGAGCAGGGCAGGGTCCCATCCACAGCAAGGAGATCGCCGCGCGGCAGGAGATTCCTGAGGCGTATCTCCACCAGGTACTTGGGGCGCTGAGCCGGGCTGGACTCATCAAGAGCACGCGCGGCCCGCTGGGAGGGCATGAACTGGTGGGGCGGCCGTCGGACGTCTCGATCTTCGCAATCTTGAGCGCGCTCGATGGAGTCGATCAAAAAACGCACCCGCACCCGGATGGGATTGGTGCGGCCGATGTCGTCCACGAAGTTTGGCATGAAATGCAGGAGCAGGACGAACGTCTGCTTCGATCGATTACCTTACAGACCCTGGTGGATCGTCGCTCGGACCGGACGCTCTGTGCGAACTATGCGATCTAGGACGCGGACCGCCGCGCGGCCCGCTTGATCGGTTGCACATCTCGC
>JAHWJF010000233.1 GCA_019348515.1 Chloroflexota bacterium
GGACAGAGGTCCGTCTGCGGCAACCGCAGACCAATCCCTCCAACCAGGTGGCACGACGGAAGAGCGCGGTTTCGACGCCGACTTTCTCGGCGAGCACAGCATGCTGCGCTTCTACAGAACATCAACGAGCGACCCCCGATAACGAGCCTCGAGGCCGACATCGAGGAGATCGTGTATTCCCACCAATGCTATGAAAGACGAACACCCGGTGGCACCGAACGTCGAGACAGTAACCAACTTCTCCCGCTGGGTACGTTGCCGGCACTTCCCCGTTCATTGTTCAGGCTCGCCGAGTTCGGCTCTGCAGCCCTCAGTCGTGCGCGAGGCGCTCGGCTTCGTCGATGACGCCCAGGAGGTCGGCGATCTCGACGCTCGGGATGGAGCGCTCGCGTCCGGCGAGGCCGACCACGGCCCGATTCTCCGCCTCTGGGTAGAGCAGGATCCAGGTGGGCGCTTGAGTTTGTATGGTCGGGCTGAGGCGACTGCACACCACAAGTCCTCCGCGGCGGCCGACCTCGTCGTCCAGGGCGGCGGTCTCAGCGAGGACGACCTCGACGTCTGGACGTAGGAGGCGCAGCGCCCCCGCCAGCGCCTCACGGTAGAAACGCGGCTCGTTACCGATCACAACGCGGAAGCTATCCGTCACTGAATGCCCGTCCATTCTCGAAAGTCTCCTGGATCGACCACCGAGGGGTAGCGTTACTCGTTGCCGTTCCCGGCTCTGTACGTCCAGCATGCATACCTGGCCATGCATCAGGATGGTCGCCACGTTGCAAGGTGCGCTCAGGCGCTGTTCGTGCGTGAGGCTGACCTGACCCTATTGTCAGGCGGCACGCGAGCGGCGTCATCGACCAAATGGCAGAATTGGAGATCGGTCATTTGACCGAGAGCCTGTTTGCGATGTGGACAGCGGCGATTAATGCCGGTGCTGGAGTTCCAGGCGACGAGCGTCTGCCTGTGCAATCCCGCACCCCCATTCACCCGATGTTGACGGCTCCCTGGCGCAGGGCGAAGACGAGCGCTTGCAACCGTGACTCAACCCCGAGCTTGGCGAGGATGCTGGCGACGTGGGAGCGCACCGTCTTGCCGCTCAGGTACAGCCGTGCGGCGATCTCCTTGTCGCTCAACCCCTCGGCCAGCAGCTGCAGGATCTCGCGCTCCCGAGGGGTGAGCCGGTCGAGAGCGGCTTTCGCGTCGCGCTCCTGCTGGCGCTCGCGGCCAGCCAGGCGCAGCAGCTCGACGAGCTCGAGCAGCTCTCTCCCCGACAGCAACGGTTCACCGGACGCCAACCGCCGCACCGCGCCCAGAATCTCGTCCAGGGCAGCAGCCTTGTTCAGCACTGCGGAGGCGCCAGCCTCGACGGCGCGGGCTAGATGCTGCCGGTCCGTTTCTGATGTGAGCACCAGGACCGCGGCGTCCGGGTTGGCGGCGCGCAGATCCGCGACAAACTCTACCCCGTCGCCATCGGGCAGACCAAGGTCGACCACCGCAATGTCGATCGCCGTTTCCGCCAGTGCCGCCCGCGCCTCCACCAGCGACCCGGCCTGGGCCACCACTGTGACATCCGGCTCCCGGTCGAGCAGGATCGCGAGTGGCTGCCGGGCGGAGGCGTGGTCGTCGACGAGTAGGACGCGGGTCATCGTATGACCTCCAGGTCAAATCCGAACGTCGAGCCCTCCCCGGGTATCGAGACCGCTGTCAAGTCGGCGCCATGTGCCTGCACGATCCGCCGGGAAAGGTACAGCCCCAATCCGACCCCGGGGATGTGCCGGAGGGTTTCGTCCATTCCCCGTCCGAACTTCTCGAAGATGCGGGGCAGGTCGTCCGGGTGGATCCCGAACCCACGGTCGGTCACGTCGATCCTGATCCGCTCCCCCCGCTGTGTCACCCGCAGCGTGATCGGCACGCCGGGGGGCGAGTACTTAGCCGCGTTGCTGAGCAGGTTTCGGAGCACCTGGGCGATCCGCCCCGGATCGACCAGGACCTTCCCATCGGTGTCACCTTCCGTCAGCAGCGGGTGGTCCCCAGGCAGCGTTCGAGCGAAGGCGGTCGCCTCGGCCAGCACCGCGTCGATCGGCACGGGCCGGGGAACGACGGTGAAGTCATCGCGCTCGACGGTGGCCGCGGCCTGTGCGTCATTGAGGAGGTCCCGCAGGGACGCTATCTCTGCCTGGATCGTCGACAGCGCCTCGTCTTGGGTGGGACTCAGCGGCTCGGTGGCCAGCAGATCGGCCCAGCGGCGGACGGCGGCAATGTGGGAACCGAGTTCATGAGCCACCATGGATGTGAAGTCGGCTCGGAGCGCCGCCAGATCCTCAAGTCTTCGGGCATATTCCCGCTCGGCGGTGAGCAGGGCCGCGCGTTCGGTCGCGACGGCGCGCAACTCTTCCATCCGCCGACGCTCGGTCACATCGCGGATGTTGAGAACGACTCCAGCGATGCCTGGCTCGTCCACCAGATTGGTGGCCGTCGCCTCGAACCAGCGCCAGGTACCCTCTCGGTGACGGAGGCGGAACTCGTCGCAGTGAGGCTTCCCGGGCTGGGCCAGCGCCACGTCAAGCACACCCCGCAGCTCGACCGTGTCCTCTGGATGCATCAGACTGGTGATGGTCGAGTCAAGCAAATCCTCTGGCTGGTAACCGAGGATGCGCTCGAGCGCCGGACTGGCGTAGCGCACCATGCCATCAGCGTCGATGATGGCGATGATGTCGGCGGCGTGCTCGATGAGTGCCCGGAAGCGCGTCTCGGCCTGTTCCTTCTCCCGCCGCAGTGTCCGCTGCGCCAGCGCCTGTCGCACTGCCGATCCCAGCCGCGTCAGCCGATCTTTCAGCAGATAGTCGCTGGCGCCCTCCCTGACGATCGCGGCCGCCCGCTCCTCGCCGATCGTTCCAGAGACGACGATGAATGGGACATCCAGCGCCCGCTCCTGGACCAGCCGTAGGGCGCGCTCCGCATCGAATTGGGGAAGGCTGTAGTCGGCGAGGATGACGTCCAGTACCGGGTCAAGCGCGGCCAGGAAGTCTGCCTCCGTCTCGACACGCGGCCCAGCCGACGCAAAGCCGGCCCGGCGCAATTCAGCCAGCGCCAATTCGGCATCAGCCGGCTGGTCCTCCAGCAGCAGCACTCGCAAGGGAGTCGGGGCGCTCATCGGCTCTCCTCGTCAAGTGCTAGCGGGGGCGGCTCGTTGAGGACCGCCCAGTACAGGCCCAGATGCTCGACCACGTCGGCGAACTGCGTGAAGTCGACCGGCTTGACGATGTAGCTGTTGACTCCCAGCCGGTAGCTCTCGACCAGGTCTCGCTCCTCGCGCGAGCTGGTCATCACCACCACCGGGATGGTCTTCGTCCGGGAGTCGGTGCGCAGCCGCCGCAGCACCTCCATCCCGTCGATCTTGGGCAGCTTCAGATCCAGGAGGATCACCCTGGGCCGGCGCACCGGAGCGTGTGGGGACGTCTCGGTGCCGAAGATGACGGCCAGGGCCTCCTCTCCGTCGCGGGCCACCCGGATCGGGTTGGTGACCTTGCGCTTCTGGAAGGCATACAGCGCCAGTTCCAGGTCGTCCGGGTTGTCCTCCACCAGCAGAATCTCGACCGCCTCATCGATCATGCTCCGCCCCCCTTCATGCGCTTTCGAATTGGGTCCCAGCCCCACGAAGCGGTCGGCCTGGGAGGCCGGCTGCCGGTCGCCACTCCAGGACTGCGCCAGTTGCCGTTCCAGGGTTTCCCCTGTCGCCGGTTCGCGCCTGCCGGCGGAGCCAATCGCCGGGGCCCAGGCAGTGAGGAGCGCGTCGGCCTGGATCGGATTAGGAGGCGCGGGGATCGAGGCGGCATCGAGATCACGGCCACGCCGCCAGGGCCAGCCGAAACCAGCACGGCCGCGCTGTCTGCCGGAGACCCCGGCGAGCTTGCGCGCGAGCTCGAGATACGACCGCCCGGCATCCGACTTCGCGTCGGACATGACCACCGGGACCCCGGCGGTAATCGCGCGGACGATCGCGCGGTCATCCGGGATCTCCGCGTAGATCGGATAGCCTAGCGCCTCCTCGAGATCCTTGTTCGGCACCTCGGCTCGCTTGCTCGCACGATTGAGGACCAGTTTAATCTTGTCGCGCGAGTAGCCCGCGGCCTCCAGCAGATCGAGCGCCGCCCGGGTGCGGCGGACGCTGGGAACCTCCGGCGTCACCAGCACGAGGACGATCGAGGCGCGGTCGATCGCCAGTGCCGTCACGGCATCGATCTGGGGGCTGGTGTCGATGACGACGAAATCGTTGGTCGCCGCCAGTGATCTCAGCGCGTTGCCGACCAGCTCCGGGGTAACCTGGTCGGCCTCGCCCGGGCTCGCCGGCGCGGCGAGCAGGGAAAGGCGGCTGGCGTGGTCCGTGAGGTACGGCTCGATCAGGTGTGGCATCGCGGGATCGACCTCGCCCGCCGCGTCGACAATCGTCCGCTCCGGTACGAGGTCGAGCATCATCGCGCAGTCGCCGAACTGGCTGTCCGCGTCAATGAGCGCGACCTGATTCCCGGTCCCTTGGGCGATGCCCGCGGCGATATTGACCGCCGTCGTGGTCTTGCCGATGCCGCCCTTGACACCGAAGATGGTGATCACCGTGCCGTGGCCGTGGCCGCGATCGCTTTCGGCCCCGGTGCTCCGTCGTTCGTGCTCCCTCTGGTAGACGCGGATGATCGAACCACGGAGGCCGTCTCCGGAGGCGGGCAGGGCGATGTAATCCCGCGCGCCCGCCAGCATCGCTTTTCGCATCAAATCCCGGTCGTTGCGAGAGGAGACGGCGATGACTGGCCAACTGGAAGTGCCGACCGCCAGCATTTCCACGGTCCTCAGTCCGCGGGCAATTGGCTCGTCGATGGCGACAATGACGACATCCACATCGAGCTGATTCGCCCAGGATGACGCGGCCGCGCCAAAGGCGCTCTCGCCGACGATTCGGAGATCCGGATAGCGGAGCTGGTCGATGAGCCTGGCGCGAGCCTTGTCGTTGTCATCGACGATCAGAATATTGACGGTGGCGTGGCCGTTCATGGAATCTCCCCTCAGCTCGACGGAACCGGCGTCGCGGCAGGCGCGGCCCTAGGCGTCGCGGCAGCCGCGGGCTCAGGCAGCACGGCGTTGGCTACGGCGGATTCGGGAACCCAGCCCTCGCTCCGGCCGGAGTGGATCAGGAACCAGCCGTCCTGATAGTCGAGCACGTCGGCGCGCGTGCCCTGGCCAACGTTCAGCACGCTCGCGGCGTTTGCCCACGGCGACTCCCGGAGGTCGATCTCGGGAGCCAGCACTACGACAGCCGAGGCCGGTTCAACCGTGATTTCGACTGTGGCGACACCGTCTTCGAGGACGGTGCCCGGTTGGAGCAGCGTTCCGAGCCACCACCGTTGGACACCGGGGAGGTTCGGCATCTGAATGCCGCCGGTAATCGTCGTCGTGTGGCCGGGCTCCAAATCCTGGCCGAGATCCCAGCGCCAGGGAAAGGTCTGAGACCCCGCGCTCTCGGAGGTGACGCCGACACTGTAGACGCCATCCGGGGACACGTCATCGAGGGATTGCCAGGTTTGCCCGGTGTGGTAGACGTGGCCCGGGCCGGCGCCACCGCGCCCGGCGGGGATGAGCCGCGAGGAGACATTGCGCACGGTGGCCTCGAACTCCAGGATACCGCCGGCGGGGACCGAGGTCTGCCGGAACCGGGCATCGGTGATGACCAGGTCCTCACCAGCGAGATTGGCGCCAACGAGCTGGATGGGTTCCATCTCCATTGCTCCATTGGTGATCAGCGCCGGTGGCAGCTCGGTGAGCGTGGCGTCACCCGGCGCGCGCAGCAGCAAGCGAAAGGTGCCATCGGCCTGGACCGCTTGCAACAGGCGCAGTGCCTGCGTCGGACTGACCAGCAGGGTGACACTCGCGGCTTCCGGACGTGGGGCAGGACCCTCCGGCGTTTGCACCGCGGTGCTCGTCTCGGGAGCCGTTGCCGTAGGGGCTGCCGCCGTCGCATCCAATGCCTGACCAACCGCGAGCACTTCGACGTCTT